>DAIPZW010000242.1:0-3054 GCA_036781965.1 Bacteroidales bacterium | reverse complement strand
ATATTCTTCCTGTATAACATCCAAATAATTATTTTGTTGATTGTTTTGTTCTTTCTAAGAATCTTTCTATCTTTGCCGCCGATATCTTTAGGGGTGCCTTTACGGGCTGAGATCATACCCTTTGAACCTGAACGGATTCGTATCTGCGGAGGGACAAAGATGACCATACGGTCAATTATTCTGAGTATCAGAAAACTTATCTCACTATTCCCCTTTTTTGTTGAACAATTAAATTTTTAACAATGAAAAAGGCTTTCTTTTTTATCCTAGCAGCTTGCTTGCCGCTGCTTTCCGTGCAAGCAAAAGAACTTCCCAATGAAGTGGAAGCAGATAGTATTATTCTGCAGTTACAAGAAATTGAAGTAGTTGCCGCTCGTGCTACTTCAAACACACCTGTTGCTTATTCCGATATAAGCAAAAAAGAAATCAAAGAGAATAATTTCGGTAAAGATATTCCTTTTCTGCTCTCTCTTTCTCCTTCGGTCGTAGCAACATCTGAGGCAGGTACGGGAATGGGTTATACAGGTTTTCGCATTAGAGGGACAGATGCCAATCGTATAAATATTACGACCAACGGGATTCCTATTAACGATGCCGAATCGCAAGGTGTCTTTTGGGTCAATATGCCCGACTTTGCTTCTTCGCTAGAAGATTTGCAAGTTCAACGCGGAGTAGGCACCTCTTCTAATGGTTCGGCTGCCTTTGGAGCAAGTATTAATATGAAGACCGAGCATATCGCTTCGGAATCGTATGGCGAATTTAATGGCGGATATGGTTCATTCGGCACCTCCAAAGCCACTTTGAAATTAGGAACAGGAGACATTGCCAATCATTTTGCTTTTGATGCCAGATTATCGTCTTTGCAGTCCGATGGTTTTATTGATCGTGCTTCCGTAGACCTTAAATCTTATTTCTTTCAAGGTGCTTATTATAATGACAATACATTAATTAAGTTTATAACCTTCGGGGGAAAAGAAAAGACCTATCATGCTTGGGATGGAGTGCCCGATTATATTCTTTTTCCCACTGATGGAACTAAACCGAATAGAAAATACAATCTTTTGGGGTATATGGGAGTGGATGAAAACGGGAAAACACTTTATTATAAAGACCAAACAGACAATTACATACAAACCCATTATCATTTGAGTTTATTACAGCTACTTAGTAATGCCTTGAAACTAAACGTTTCTTTGCATTATACCAAAGGAGATGGTTATTATGAGCAATACAAAGGTTCGGAATCGTTGTATGAGTATTTATTAAATAATTATGAATCAGAAGGGCAGATCATCAAAAAGAGTGATTTAGTCAGAGAAAAGCATTTGAAGAATGATTTTTACGGCGGAATATTTTCTTTGGACTATACTGCCAAGAAATGGAATGCGACTTTAGGAGGAAGTGCCAACTATTACGATGGAGATCATTTCGGGTATGTTACTTGGGTCAAAGGATATGCAGGAGACGCAGCGTTTTATCCTAATCATGAATATTATCGCAGTGTAGGACAAAAGTTGGATTTGAATATCTATCTGAAAGGAAACTATCAACCTACTAAACAATTAAACCTTTACGCCGACCTTCAATATCGATACATTGACTATAAAATAAAAGGAACAAATGATAATTGGGATTGGGTAAACGATTGTCCGGAACAATTAAACTTCCATCCGACTTTTAGCTTTTTCAATCCGAAAGCAGGGGTATTCTATCAAATAAATAAAGAAAATGAAGTTTATGGTTCGGTTGCTGTTGCCCATAGAGAGCCTAATCGGAATAATTATACCGATGCAGTTACTGATGTTCCTGCTCGTTCCGAACGTTTGATTGATTATGAATTGGGATATAAATTTCATAATTCACAATTCTTAGCCGGAGTGAACCTTTATTATATGGACTATAAAGATCAATTGATATTAAACGGAACAGTAAATGAGATTAGAGAACCACTTACGGTGAATATTCCAAAAAGTTACCGTATGGGAATGGAATTTATATTCGGAGCAAGGATTACACGTTGGCTTAAATGGGACGGAAACCTGACACTTAGTCAAAATAAGATTAAAAATCATACCGAGCATTATACTGTTTATGACAGTTCTTGGACAGAAGAAGCCGAGCAAGCAACAGAGCATTATAAGAAAACTACGATTGCTTATTCCCCAAGCGTTATAGCCAATAGTTTATTTACTGTTAGTCATAAATCTTTCAGCGCCGGACTTCAATCTTCCTATGTTGGAAAACAATATTTCGACAATACGGAAAACAAAGACAAAAGTTTAGACTCTTATTTTGTGAATAATCTAAGTTTAGGTTACCAATTCAAATTAAAAGGAGTGAAAGAACTGTCTTTAGGCGTGATTATTTATAATTTATTCAATGAAAAATATGAAAACAATGGTTATGGTTGGTCTTATTATATGCGACAAGCCGATGGAAGCAAGGAATTAATCAACGAACGATTCTACTTCCCGCAAGCAGGCACTAACCTGATGACAAATATTACCTTGAAATTTTAATCCTTTTCATAGAAAACTGATCTCCCGACTGCCGTTTTCTTTTTCTTCTATGAAAACGAAGACGGTGTTCGGGGGCAAAAGTTCATGGATCTGTTCTGCCCACTCAATAAAGCAATAAGAACCACTATCTAAATACTCAAGCGCTCCAATTTCTAAGGCTTCTTTGGGGTTCTCTATGCGATAACAATCAAAGTGATAGATAACGTCATTCAACTTCTCGGAATGATATTCATTGATAATAGCAAAAGTCGGACTATTAATCACATCTTCAACGCCAAGCTCCTCGCAAATCGCTTTTATAAAAGTTGTCTTGCCCGCTCCCATAGAGCCATTAAAAGCAAAAACCGTTTTATCGTCCATCAGCTCTATAAACTGCCGAGCCACGTCACGAATAGAAGACAAATCATTTATTTTAAGTACAGTCATTCTTTGATTAAAAATAAATTGGGGAACAAAGATACTAATTTTTCTCAAATGAAATTTTAGTTTCAACCTTTGAAACAAAGTATTTCAACCTTTGAAACAGATTGTTTCA
>DAIPZW010000241.1:0-3062 GCA_036781965.1 Bacteroidales bacterium | reverse complement strand
TAAGACTGCAACTAAGTCGCAGTGATTGTGCAGCCGTGCCGCAGTGATTGTGCAACGGTATTGCAATTTCAAGATGTTCTGAGATTACGTATCAAGCACGTAATGACAGAATCTTAAATCTTGAATTTTGAATCTTATAATCTACTCTTTGGAGTGGTGGCTTGGAACTCTTTCAAATAAAAAGGTTCGAAATAGGCAGTATCAACAAACTCTTTACGATTGAAACTATCTTCCGCGAAGCGAATCATATTTCTAGCCAAAGGAACAATATCGCTAACGAACAAAGCATTAGGCGAAGTGATGATGTCGCGGGTTTTGTCCGAGCCATCGCCAAAGAAAGCCATTTTATTTTTAGCTAAATATTCGGAACGAAAGTCAGCTTCTACAATTTCAGCCTGAACAGCTTTTATTTCATTCAGAGATAAATCATAGACAGCAGAATATACTTCCATTCTTCGGGCATCCATCATCGGACAAAGCAGGTCAATTTCTTTGTTTATTTCTTTATATATATCGGAAGAAAGAAAATTCTCGGCAATAACCTTCACAGTCGGAACAGCAATCAAGGGAATGTTCAGTCCATAACAGATACCTTTGGCTTCAGACACTCCGATTCTTAGTCCGGTATAAGAACCCGGACCGGAACTAACGGAAACGGCATCTAAATTCAATCCTTGTTTCCGGACATATTCATTAATCGCTTCTTGAGCAAAGACTCCTAGCAAACGAGCATGGGAAGAAGCATGGGTATCTATCTTTTCAAATAATATTTCATTGTCTAAAGACAAAGCGATAGATCCTATTTTTGTCGAAGTTTCTATATGAAGAATGCAGGCCATAGTATAATTTCAAATATATATGTAAGCTTTTTGTTCTGCAAAGTTAGGATAATATCGAATAAATTGGTTACTTTTGCGGAAATTTTACCTTTATGATTCAATCCATGACCGGGTTTGGAAAAGCTGTTTCCGAAACCTCTAATAAAAAGATTAGTATAGAAATAAAGTCGCTCAATAGTAAACAACTTGATATGAGCGCGCGGATTCCTAACTCTTATCGCGAGAAAGAGATGGAAATAAGAAGTATGCTATCTAAGACAATAGAACGAGGAAAAGTTGATTTTAATCTTCATATCGATCATCTTGGAAACTCCATTTCTACCAAAATAAGTCAAGGAGCTATTGAAAATTATTATAATCAGATCAATCATATATCCAAAGAACTTAATATTCCACATCCTCAAGATTGGTATCAATCCTTGCTTCGTCTTCCGGAAGTGACTAAGACAGAAACAATTTCTCTTGATGAAGAAGAATGGAAAGCTATCAAATCTTTGATACAAGATGCTTTGAATAATCTTACACAATTTAGGATTCAGGAAGGAGAAATGCTTTATAAACTTTTTATAGAGAAGATAGAAAACATAGCTTCGCTTTTGAAAGAAATTGAAAAGTATGAGAATGAGCGTTTGGAACGTATAAAAGGAAAGATAATGGACGGTATCAAGAAATTAAATATCGAAGATTACGATACGAACCGTTTGGAGCAGGAAATGATCTATTATATTGAAAAACTAGATATTAACGAAGAAAAGAGTCGCTTGAAAAACCATTTGGATTACTTCTTATTAACGATGGACACAGAGAATAATCAAGGACGTAAACTAGGTTTTATTGCACAAGAAATAGGACGGGAAGTAAATACACTAGGTTCTAAATCCAATCATGCGGAAATGCAAAAGATTGTTGTTCAAATGAAAGACGAACTAGAACAGATTAAAGAACAAGTATTGAACGTTTTATAATATCAACGAAGAATACACGTTACTTAAGAATATGGGAAAAGGAAAATTAATCATCCTGTCGGCTCCTTCCGGATCCGGCAAGTCTACAATGATAGATCATATCGTATCAGAGAGACTTCCTTTGTCTTTTTCTGTTTCTGCCACGAGTCGTAAACCTCGTGGACAAGAAAAGCATGGAGTAGAATATTATTTCCTCACTCCTGAAGACTTCCGCGAGAAGATTAATTTTGATCATTTTATTGAATACGAAGAAGTTTACCCCGATCATTTCTACGGAACCCTGCGTTCGGAAGTAGAGGACCAATTGAATCAAGGAAAACACGTGATTCTGGACGTAGATGTTGCCGGAGGATTAAATATTAAGAAGTTATATGGCAATAATGCTCTGTTGATATTTATTCAACCGCCTTCTATTAATGAACTTGAGAAGCGATTAATCAATAGAGGTACGGATTCGCTTGAGATTATTAAAGATCGGATTGCTAAAGCGGAATACGAATTAAGTTTAGCTTCTCAATACGATCGAGTTATTGTGAATGATGATCTAAGTAAAGCGAAGCAAGAAATAATAAAGATAATTACTAACTTTTTGAACACATAATAGAATAAAGGAATTTAACCTATGAGAATAGCTGTTTTTCCCGGATCGTTTAATCCGGTACATATTGGTCACTTGGCTATGGCAAACTTTATCGCCGAGTTTGAAGATTATGATCAGGTTTGGTTTTTAATCACGCCTCATAATCCTATGAAAAAGCAAGATGAGTTATTAGATGAAAAACTAAGACTAGAAATGCTTGAGAAAGCAATTATTGGTTATGAAAAGTTTCAAGTATGCACCCTTGAATGGGAAATGCCTAAACCTACCTATACCGTTAATACGCTTCAACGTTTAAGAATGACGTATCCCGAGAATACATTCGAATTGGTTATCGGTTCGGACAATTGGGAATCTTTTCATCGCTGGAAGGATTATCAAATCATCTTGAAGAACTTCAAAATAGTAGTATATCCTAGAAGAGGAACTGAAAGAATCTATCCTAACCATCCTAATGTTCGAATGCTTCCTAAGTATGCACCGATGATTGACATATCTTCTACTACCATACGAAAATCTATTTCAAAAGGGAAAGATGTTCGCTTTTATATGCCTACAGGTACTTTTGAGATGTTGGTTTCTCAACTCTTTTTCAATAATATAGAAGAAGAAAAGAAAGAAGAAAATAATACACAAGAAGATAATTAACTAATACAAAGG
>DAIPZW010000240.1:0-3118 GCA_036781965.1 Bacteroidales bacterium | reverse complement strand
AACAATTTAATACATCAATGAAGATTAATAGAATCTTAAGCATCTTTTCTCCAAAAGACACCCAATTTTTCCCTTTATTAAACGAAACCGCTTCTATTTTAGAGCAATCTGCTAACTTACTTTGTGATTTGTTTTCCAACGAAAGCCGAGAACGAATAGCAGATCAATGTCAATTAATCAAAGCTGAAGAAACCAAAGGCGATAAAGTGACCGGAGATATATTCAAAGCCTTGAATGATACGTTTATAACCCCTTTCGATCGCGAAGATATCTACGAATTGGCAGATACCTTGGATGATTCGATAGATGTTATTAACCGTTCGGCTCAAAAATTACTATTGTATTCTCCTAAAACCTTGACCGAACCGATTCGTGTGTTATCGGAAATAGTAAAAAAACAAGCTTCTGAGATTAAACAGATCATAAATGATTTATCAAGTATCAGTAAACATAGCAAAGAGATACGGGAACGGATCAAAGAAGTGAAAAAACTAGAAGAAAAAGCAGACAGCGTATATGAAGAAGGAATTATAGAGCTTTTTAATGGAACTGCTGACGCTATAGAAGTTTTTAAGTTGAAAGAAATTATTCAAGAATTAGAGAAAGCCGCTAACAGACTTAATAAAGTAGGAAAAGTTACTAAGACCATCATCGTAAAATACGCTTAACCTACCTTATGGAAATACTTCTTATCACGATCATTGCATTAGCTATAATTTTTGACTTTATCAATGGTTTCCATGATGCGGCTAATTCTATTGCAACCATAGTATCGACACGGGTATTAACTCCTTTCAAGGCTGTTCTTTGGGCTGCTTCTTGGAACTTCATAGCATTCTTCGTAGCCAAATATGTTATCGGTGAATTTGGAATAGCCGATACCGTTTCCAAAGTGGTCATCGCTGAGTTTGTAACCCTTCCAATTATTCTTTCGGGCTTGATAGCTGCTATTATATGGAACTTATTGACTTGGAGGTTAGGGATTCCGTCCTCTTCTTCGCATACTTTGATCGGAGGATTTGCCGGAGCTGCCATTGCTGCCGCCGGTTTTGCTTCTATTCACACTGCAGTGATCCTTAAAATAGCCGCATTTATTATTCTTGCACCATTAATCGGGATGATCATGTCTTCTATTATAACTATCGTTGTTTTATGGGCATTCCGAAAAATGAAACCTCGCAAGGCGGAGAATATATTCAAAAACTTACAACTTGTCTCTTCGGGTTTGTTTAGTTTGGGACACGGATTAAATGACTCACAAAAGGTAATGGGGATTATAGCTACCGCTTTGATAGCTATGGGCTCGATTGAAAGCGTTAATGATATGCCCAATTGGGTTCCTTTGACTTGTTTCGGGGCTATAGGTTTAGGAACAATGATGGGAGGCTGGCGTATCGTTAAAACAATGGGAACCAAGATTACTAAAGTAACTCCACTTGAGGGTGTTTGTGCCGAGACAGCAGGAGCTTTAACTTTATTTCTTACCGAAGCTTTAAGAATACCTGTAAGTACCACACATACAATCACCGGAGCGATCATTGGAGTAGGCGCAGTTAAAAGATTATCCGCCGTACGCTGGGGAGTAACCATTAATTTGCTTTGGGCATGGATATTAACCATACCTATTAGCGCTTTACTTGCCGGACTTATCTATTGGGCAGTCTCTCTTTTAGGACTTTAATAAAAATCTTACCAAGCAGTGCATGGAGCTAATGCAGCAATTGCCGAACCAATTAGGTTGGGATGTTCTCTTTGCTCTCCAATTTCTAATTCAACGGTAGAAAGTAATTCGTTGAACTTATTTTTTACTAATTCCAAATAATGATTACTCCAAAATAAACTTCCATCCGCAGCTAAATAAACATTCTTTATTTGCTCATTTTGCTTTTTCAAGACTTGAACAAGCCCTGCAATCGAAGCTGCAACCAAATAAGCGGAGCGAGTATATATCCAATTCGCTGCTTCAACAAATTCTTTCGGATGATCATTCGGATGAGTAATCATGTTACTTAATCCTTCTGCATCAAAATTATACGGAATACGGCGCAGAGGGAATATTGTTTTAAAGATTTCCCCTAAATATCCACCTGAAATGGCTTTTTCAAAACGTTGATTGCCTTGACTGTTAGACATAGCATCTACTAAGTTATCGATAGTAGTCAAATAAGGCGGTTTGAAGTTTCCTGATTCCAAATTAACAGGAATAGCCCCTGTGTCTTTACTTCTTACTTTCTGTATTTTGTTTATAGGCATCAAAGCAGCCATATTCGTCCCCGTTCCAACTATCAAACCGATATAAGCATCCCTTCCTTGTGCCGATAAACCTGCGAAAAGACAAGAAACGGTATCATTTATCACTTTTATACTCCTAAATCTACAAGGAATATTCTTGTGATTATTTAAATAGTCCAATAAATGCTCCCCGATTGTCTTACCTATCATATCAGGAATATTAAATCCTTTCGTCCAACGAAGTAATTTTGCATCTCCATTCCTTTCCGAACTTGCCGGATAAGAAAAACAATAACCGATACGAACGATACTATCATCTAATTTCAGTTGCTCGATATATTCTGTCATCTTTTCCATCAGTTTATTCATGTCAAAACCAACGGTATCTTGCGAAGAAAGAGTACCTTTTACACTATCGATAATAATAGGAAGGTTGTCTTTGAACTCAACAATAGCTGCACGAAAATTAGTTCCGCCCCAATCCAAGACCAAGACCTTTTGATCTTCTATTTTTCCTTTCGGAGGATTCAAATAAGTCGGTATCGCCAATATTTCGGCATTCTCCCGCTCCAACCCTTCCTCTATTTTGGCTTGAAGATTATTCGCAATTTCTTTTAATTCCGGGTTTGATAGTTCAAAGATGTTTTCCATAAGTATTTTTATTTGTTAGTCTCTGCAATTTGATTAAAAATAAGTTACAAAAATATGGAAATTACTTAGAATTACATCAAAGAGACAATAAAAAAAGCCACATGGCAGTGGGAATACCACCGCTATTCGGATTTTCAAACGTTCTAAAAATCAACAGATTAGATGTATCCCGAAATATAAACTTTATTTTTAAAAATATTCCCTTTATTTTTGGAAAAATGTTCTTTATTTTCAG
>DAIPZW010000239.1:0-3120 GCA_036781965.1 Bacteroidales bacterium | reverse complement strand
TACTTTTAAAAACAAAGGTTATTTTAAAATTTACTTGTACATGCAAGTTTTAAAATGTTCTTTATTTTTAAATTTGTACCCTTTGTTTTTTTGAGTATAAACAGTATAAAAACAAAATAGCCGAACTCTTATGTGTCCGGCTATTGAATCTTAAGTCAAATGCAGGATCTATTTATTTTTTAATCACTTTATGTGTAGTTACTGTATCTGCACATTCAACAGTTATCAGATATATTCCCGAAGAATAAGCATCCATATTCATCAAGAAAGTTTTATCTTGAGAAATGGTCTTGGCAAGAATTCTTCCTGAGGAATCTTTCAATGTTATTGTTGCTTGGCTTGAAACTTCTATCGTAATTGAAGAAGTAACCACTGTCGGATATAATTTTACTGCCGATTCTTTTTCAATATCTAAAATGCCGGTTCCTTTATATTCAATACTTTCGCAAACTTGTTCCGCTTCGCATTCGTCAGTTACTTTAGCAATTACGCAAAAATCATAAGTTCCATCTTCTTCAGGAGTAAAAGAATAATTAGTTACAACAACATTGTCTTCTAATAATTCTTCGTTCAAATAAATTTCGTAGGTATACTCCGCTTCATCTGAATTAGCCGGAGCATCCCAAGAGACATTTAAGATATTATTTTTCTCAACAACAGCTAAATTCTCAACAGGAAGACATTCTATAGGTATTATAAATTCAAATGTTTCGCAAACTTCTTCCGATTCGCACACGTCATTTACTTTTGCAATTATACAAACTTTATAATCACCCTCTTCTTCTACAGAGAAAGAATGATTAACTGTATCGATGTTAGCTTCTAGCAATTCTTCATTCAGATAAATATCGTAAGTATATTCTGCTTCATCCGAATTAACCGGAGCATCCCAAGAGATACTTACAAGATCGTGTTCCAAATTAATTATTAAGTCTTGGACAGGCAAACATTCTCCTTCAAAAACTACTCCGCCCTTGAAGTCGAAAGATACTAATCCATCTTTTTGAGTAATATTCGTAAGTGGCTTATCTAAAACGCCATTTATAGTCCCTGAACTACCACTCCAACGAAACATAGCCGGTTTACTAGTCGTTGAAAATTCATTTCTAGCAGCTGTACTGGCAAAAGGAGCACCCGTCGAATTAATATTTCCATAGGAACTAACCGATGAAGTAGGAATAGCAGTTGAAGAAGAAGCACAAACCACATAAGCTTGCTGAGGATGATTCATATTATTTATACTTCCAGTAGATGCACTATTATGAATATGATAAATAAGAAGTCCGGAACCCGGAACTTCCGCGTCAAAACCGACTTTTTGTCTGTTTTCTAATATATATTGTTCATTATTTGTATAAGGTTTAATGATATAAGCAACCGGATTCTCGACCGAGTTAGGCATATTCCTTATACTTTTCGGATTTACATCCAACTCGACAGGTTCTACCCAGCCATATAATATTTTTTGAAACATATTAATGTGAGCGGGAACGTCTCCGTCTCTATTCCAACTGCCACTTGCCATTAAATCCCACTCTCCTGTTGTGTCATAATTATAATAACCATAGTCAGTATCATAATAATCATCTGATCCAAAGACATGACAAAGTTCATGACAAATAACTCCGATCGAAGTAATCTCATTTCCATACGAATTTCTAAGTTCCGGAGAGCAAGAATAAACACTACATCTTACTCCATCTATAGTAATAGGAGAATTTAACTGCCACTTATGTGACCAAATTTGCTGCCCATTATTAATAGCTTCATCTCCGTAGCCGGCAAATATAATATGAACGGTTTCAACCTCTCCATTTTCATTAGCAAACTCAGAAAAATCTACTAAATCATCAGCTAATTCCATCGCTTCCTGAGCAAAAATTTTATAGCGAGGATCAGAAGCAGTGTAGTAAGAAACATTTCTAGAAAGAGTTACCGGGCCTACAACAGATACCGTTAAATCCATTTGTCCATAAGAGTTCTCTCTATAAAAATCCTTCACACTACCAACAGCACTTCCTTCATTATAATCTACTTGATTAATTAAATTTTCGAATTGCTCTTGCGTTTTGGTAAATGTTTTGTCGCTAAAACCGACTAAGATACACAACGCCTTTTTATCTCCTTTCACAGTAGAACGTTGTCCACTGTTTCTCGTAGCCATACCTTCTTCTATATTCCAAACTTGAAGAAGAACATTAACTTGTTCTTGACTATAACGAAGTTTTTTAGGCACAGAAGACAATGCTCGTTTCATTTCTGAAGATTCATTGTCATCCATTCTATATATATAAGAAGAAGGAACCATATCTCCTTTTTCATCCAGTTGCGCATAGACAATAAACTTGTCTTCATTATACATAAGAGAATAACCGTCCAAGGATTCCATCCAATGAACCTTTTCATCTCCACGAAGATATACTTCGATTACTGAACCATCCGGTTGAATTTTCTCTACTGCCCAAGGAATGGAAGGAACTGCTAAAAGATTTTGAGTTGATGCTGAAGAAATCAACAGTATCAACACGATAAAAATGTTTTTCATTTGAGTATTATGAATTAATGATATTTATTGCCGCAAATGTAAGGATTAATTGTCAAATAATCCTGTTATTTTTTTTATTTTTTTCCCATTCCGAAGCGATTTGGCAAAGGCAATCGTACCATTCTTGTCCAAATTTTCGAATTAAAGGTTCTTTGAGAAATTGATAAATCTTAAGTCCTTCTTTTTTTCCTAATTTCCGAGCAGAACCACAAACACTCCAGCGATGATAATTGACTGCTTGAAAATCATGATACTTAGCGACTCGAATAGGATAAAGATGACAAGATATAGGTTTGTAAAAATCAATTTTTCCTTCGTGATAAGCTTTTTCAAAAGCGCATTTGCAAACTCCTTGTTCGTCATAGTAAGTAAAAACGCAGTCTTCTCCATTGACAAGCGAGGTAACATATTCCCCATCCTCATCAATATATACAACACCTTGTTTATCAATTATTTTTTGTGCTTCGAACGAAAGATCTTTCCAAATATCGGGTAAAAACTTCTTAAGCAAAGGAACTTCTTCCTCTTCAACCGGAGCTCCGGAGTCTCCATCTACACAACATTGTCCTTTACAT
>DAIPZW010000238.1:0-3128 GCA_036781965.1 Bacteroidales bacterium | reverse complement strand
CTGTTGTTTATATACATTCCTTTTGGTTTGAAAATAATAAAAAAAGCAATTACTACGTTCTCTTTTGTTATAAATATCAATATAACTTTTATAAAACAAAAGGACTTTTCCTCACGGAAAAGTCCCCTTAACTAGAACACATCTAATAAGAACAGACAACTACAAGGTTAAGGAGTTTAATTTTTTAATTAAGGTTTTTATAGCTGTCACAATGCAAAAATAGCCTGTGACGATAAATGAGAAGTGACAAAAAAAATAAAAAAACAAGACAAAAATCAAAAAAAACGTGACATTTTTCCCAAAAAACTTTATTTAGGAATAAAAAACCCTACTTTTGCTCAATTAATATCAATGAGTTGATTAAAATTTAGGAAACAAGTAATCCGGATCGAATAAACTTAATTGCTTTCGGTGTTGTTGTTTTTTTTTATTGAAACAGATACGAAAAAATGAATATATCAGAACAAAACTATTACAATCAATCTCTACAACAAGTTGTTGAAAACTTAAATTCATCTGTTTTTCATGGTCTTAATACCCGTGAAGTGAAAAATCGTTTGGAGGAATTTGGATATAATGAATTCCAACAGGCAAAGAAAAGGAGTCCTTTCCTTAAATTTCTGGATCAATTCAAAAGTTTTATGATTATAGTTCTCCTGATAGCGGCAGTTGTTTCGGGAATTGTCGGATATTTAGAAGGAGAAGGCTTTACGGATGCAATCATCATCCTGATTATTGTAGTATTAAATGCGATTATCGGATTAGTTCAAGAGAGCAAAGCGGAAGAATCTTTGGAAGCTTTGAAAAAAATGACGGTTCCGAAGTGTAAGGTAATTCGTAATGATAAGAATGAAACAATTGGTTCCAGAGAATTAGTGCCCGGAGATATAGTTGTATTAGACACCGGCGACACGGTTCCCGCTGATTTGCGATTGATAGAGAATGTAAATCTGAAAATACAGGAATCTGCGCTGACGGGAGAGTCTGTAGCTTCGGAGAAAAGGGTTGAAACGATCGAGACAATAGAAGTTCCTTTAGGGGATCGATATAATATGGCTTTTTCTTCGGGAAATGTAGTGTATGGAAGAGGAAAAGGAATCGTAATATCTACCGGAATGAATACGGAAGTAGGGAAAATCGCTTCGATGATACAATCTACTCCGAAAACGCAAACTCCTCTTCAGAAAAATCTGGATAAACTAGGCAAACAACTCGGTATTGCCGCATTGATTATCTGTGCATTGATATTTGTGATCGGTATTCTCTATGGAAATCGAGTGATAGATATGTTTATGATAGCCGTAAGTTTGGCAGCGGCGGCTATTCCTGAAGGATTACCTGCCGTATCTACCATAGTATTGGCTATCGGCGTACAAAAAATGGCGAAAGAGAATGCCATTGTCCGCACTTTGCCTTCGGTCGAAACCTTAGGAAGCGTGAATGTAATCTGTTCGGACAAGACAGGAACGCTTACGCAGAACCGGATGACTGTTGTCCGTGTCTATTCAAACGGAACGATCGAAGATAGTTCCCATTATAATACTGAAACTTCTCTTACGGAAGAAAATAAACTACTTATAGATGTAGCGGTATTGTGCAATGATACGAAATTAGCCTATACTGATGGATTTTTAACCCCTATCGGCGATCCTACGGAGACTGCTTTGATTGATTTGGGCTTTAAGTTGGGCATTAATAAAGACGAATTGGACAAAGAATGCCCCCGATTGGCGGAGATTCCTTTTGATTCGGAACGAAAAAGGATGACAACCATCCATCAAGCCCAAGAAAAATTAGTTTGTGTCAAGGGTGGGGTAGATGAAGTCTTGGAATCTTGTTCGCATATCCAAGAAAATGGAAGAATAAGACCGATAACGGAGCAAGATATTACGAAAATACGCGAAGCAAATACGCATTTGGCAGAAAATGCCTTGCGCGTTTTGGCTATGGCTTATAAAAAGATCGATGAAATACCCCCAATTATTGACATTTCGTCTATCGAGAAGAACTGTATATATATAGGAATGGTCGGAATGATAGACCCTCCGCGCCCCGAAGTAAAGAAAGCCGTCGAAACCTGCCGTATGGCGGGCATTCGTCCGGTTATGATTACGGGCGACCATAAGATAACCGCAGTTGCGATAGCCAAACAATTGGCTATCATGCAAGAAGATGACCAAGCCTATACCGGATTGGAAATTGGAAAGATGACCGACGAAGAGCTGCGCAATAAAATAGACCATATAGCTGTTTTCGCTCGCATTTCGCCCGAAATGAAAGTAAGGATAGTAAGGATATTGCAATCTAAAGGCTATATCGTGGCGATGACAGGCGATGGAGTCAATGATGCACCTGCTTTAAAGTTGGCAGATATAGGTGTCGCGATGGGAATAACCGGAACAGACGTCTCGAAAGAGGCAGCAGATATTATTCTAACCGATGATAATTTCACGACCATCGTTTCTTCCGTCAAGGAAGGAAGGCGTATTTATGACAATATTACGAAAGCCATCGAGTTTTTACTTTCTACTAATATCGGCGAACTGATTGTTCTTTTTATTGCGGTAGTTGCCAATTGGAATACCCCGCTCTTGCCGATACATATCCTTTGGATTAATCTGGTTACTGATTCTTTGCCGGCATTAGCCTTAGCGGTTGATCCCGCCGACCCGAATATTATGAAACATAAGCCGACCAATGCGAAAAGAAGCTTTTTGAATAAGAAGTTTTCCACTTTGGTCATGCTGCAAGGTTGTATGATTGGACTATTAGCCTTAGTAGCTTATCAAATAGGACTAAGAACTACGCCAGCGGGAGAGAATGCTTTGGAAATTGCAAGGGCGATGTGCTTCTCGGTCTTGGCTTTTGCTCAATTAGTACACGTTTTCAATATCCGTTCGGGGGCTGCTTCTGCCTTTTCGAATCTATTTTCCAACAAGATGTTGCTTCTCGCTGTCGGTGTTTCGGCAGGATTGATGCTGATGGTGCTCGAAATTCCTTATCTTCACGATATTTTCCACATTGGAAACCTTAGCTCAGCACAATGGTTATGGGTAGTTGCCCTTTCCATAGCTCCTCTTCCCGTGATAGAGCTTATCAAACTCATCGAACGCCGAATAAACAAAGGA
>DAIPZW010000237.1:0-3132 GCA_036781965.1 Bacteroidales bacterium | reverse complement strand
CATGCTTATATTCTCTTAAGTAGTTGATCAAAATTCAAAATTCAAAATTTCAAATCCAAGATTGATGGTTGCTTAATAAATCTGAAATGTTGAATCTGAAATTTTTAATTACTATGGGTCGTATTCAATTGCGACAAAACTTTCATTATCTCCTCGCGACTATAGCCTTCTCGGGGAATTAACAAGATAGTGTCGTCTCCTGCTAAGGTTCCTAATATAGCATTACTATGCAAATTATCAATATCTAAGGCAATGACACCTGCATATCCGGGGTTTGTTTTTATAACTCCAAAGTTACCTGTAAATTCCATTGAAACGGCTCCGTCCGGAAGAAGTTCTTCTGTTGATACGGCAAAAGAAGGTATAATTCCCGGTATTGTATAAATATATTGTCCATTATTTCCCGGCGATTTAACTATTTTTAAGGCTTTCATATCACGAGATAAAGTTGCCTGAGTCGTTTCAAAACCTTCTTTTTTCAATAAATTCAATAATTCTTCCTGATTACTGACCGCGTATTCCTTTAATAGTTCACGCAATTTGTTCAATCGTTCCTGTCTGCTTTCTTTCATTGTTGTTATCGGTTTCTTTTCATTGATTCAATGAAAGAATCAATATCTTGTTCCGTAGTATCCCACGAACAAACTAAACGGATTTCATCTATACTCTCGTTCCAGAAATAGAAAAAATAACTTTTCAAGAGTTCATCAATCCATTTTCTCGGCATTGTTAGAAACAAAGCATTAGATTCCACTCGTTGAGTAAGTTTGATTTCAGGAAATGCTTGTAAACGTTTTGCCAACAACTTAGCCATATTATTCGCTTGCGAAGCATTTTTAAGCCAAAGATTATTTTTAAAATAAGCAATATATTGCGCCGACAGATAACGCATTTTAGAATACAGTTGCGCTGATTGTTTTCTGTAATATTTTAAGTCTTCGGCTAATTCGGGGCGAAAGGCAATCACGACTTCTCCTTGCATCATTCCATTTTTTGTTCCCCCTAAACTCAATATATCAATTCCACAATCGCGCGTAATTTCTTTTAACCCCAGACCAAGAAACTCACATGCATTTGCCAACCGCGAACCATCCATGTGTACATACATGTCATGATTATGCGCTAAATCACAAATTGCTTTTATTTCGTCAGGGGTATAAACGGTTCCTAATTCCGTAACTTGTGAGATATAAATAATTTTCGGTTGAGAATGATGTTGGTCCCCGAATCCGTGAAGTTTCAATTTAATAAGTTCAGGAGTCAATTTTCCATCTGGCGTAGCGATTTCTTTCAACATACAAGCCGTAAATTTGGTTGGAGCTCCACATTCATCTACATTTATATGTCCCGTTTCAGCAGTAATAACACTATGAAATGGTTTAGCTGCCGTTTGTAAAGCAATAATATTTGCTCCGGTTCCGTTAAACACAAAGCATGGCTCAATATCTTCTCCGAAGATACTTTTCAATCGTTTTTCGGCTTGTCTTGTATAATCATCATCCCCATAACCAACGGCATGACCTACGTTGGCTTGTACGATAGCATTCATTATTTCCGGATGTACTCCTGAATTATTATCACTGGCAAAACTTTTCATAAGCTACATATTTTTTTATGGTGCAAATATACAACTTGATTTCAAATTTAAGATTTAATATTTCAGATTAATATATAAAATGTCGAATCCTTTCTCCCTGTTCCTGTCTTCTTGTTCCTTTTTTTTATATCTTTGTGGATGTAACATTTTAAATCTATATAAATCATGAATAACTCAGTTTTCACCTTTGACTGCCCAAGTAACTTACCCGTAAAAACTTATGCTCCCAATTCGGAAGACAGAAGACTTTTGCAAGAAGCATTAAAGAAAATAGAATCGGAAGTAATCGAAATCCCTATTATCATAGGAGGTAAAGAAATAAAAACCGGAAACACCGGCAAGGTAGTGATGCCTCACGATCATAAACATGTATTGGCTACTTATCATAAAGTAGGAGAAAAAGAAGTAAATATGGCAATTGAAGCAGCACTCGAAGCTCATAAAACTTGGTCTGCGATGCCTTGGCAAGAGCGTGCTGCAATTACTTTGAAAGTTGCTACTTTGATAGAAACCAAATATCGTTATATTCTTAACGCTGCATGTATGCTTGGACAAAGTAAGAATGCTTTTCAGGCAGAAATCGATTCTGCTTGCGAAACGGTAGATTTCTTACGTTTTAATGTTCATTATGCCTCTAAAGTATATACCGACCAACCTCTTTCTGACACGATTGCTATCAATAAAATGGAATATCGTCCACTAGAAGGTTTCGTATTTGCAATCACACCTTTTAACTTTACTGCCATTGCGTCTAACTTAAATATGACTCCTGTACTTATGGGGAACACTACAATATGGAAACCTTCTACTACATCCTTGCTTTCCAACTATTATTTAATGAAGATATATATGGAAGCCGGACTTCCTGCCGGAGTAATTAATTTCTTACCCGGAAGTGGAGCTACTATTGGTGGAGTTGCTTTGACACATAAAAGTTTAGGAGGTATTCATTTTACTGGATCGACCGGAGTATTCAATAGTTTTTGGAAAACTATCGCAGGCAATGTGGAAAATTATATTTCTTATCCTAAAATTGTAGGAGAAACAGGCGGAAAAGATTTCATTTTCGCGCACTCTTCTGCTGATGCAAGGGCATTGGCTACTGCTATTGTACGCGGAGCATTTGAGTTTCAAGGACAAAAATGTTCAGCAGCCTCAAGAGCTTATATTCCTCGCTCTCTTTGGGACGAAGTAAAAGCTCATGTAGGGGAAATGTTAGAAAGAATAAAAATGGGTGATGCCAGAGAATCTACAAACTTCGTCAATGCAGTTATCGATGAAGCTTCTTTCGACAAGTGTATGGCATATATTGAAAATGCAGGCAAAGCAAATGATGCAGAAATTCTGTTCGGCGGTAAAGGAGATAAATCCATAGGTTATTTTGTTGAGCCTACTGTTATTTTGACTACAAACCCTCATTATGCAAGTATGGAAGAAGAAATTTTCGGACCGATCATTACCATTTTTGTTTATGAAGATGCCGATTTTGAAAAGACTCTTCAACTGTGTGATACTACTTCTCCTTATGCTTTAAC
>DAIPZW010000236.1:0-3160 GCA_036781965.1 Bacteroidales bacterium | reverse complement strand
GATAAAATCAAAGACAAGTATGCCAATAGTTATCCCGAAAATAATATTTGTCCAAGGTGAAGACTTGAGCGGACATGTTCCTGTTTCGCATCCGACTGTCGCCCAGTAAATGTATCCACCAATGGCACCGATTATTCCTCCGAGAATGTATATTGCATTTCTTTTTAAAAATTCTTTCATACTGATTTTATATGAATAGATTTACGTTGGCATTGTCAGCCCTATCCAGATAAGCTGCCACACCTCCTATGGTCACGTTATCTATCAGCTCCTCCTTTTTAATACCCATCACATCCATCGACATAGAGCAGGCAATAAATTCTATACCGTTGTCTATTGCCTGTTGCATCAAGGACTCAAGACTGTCTATTCGTTTTTCTTTCATAATGTACCGCATCATTTTGCTGCCCATTCCTCCCATGTTCATTTGAGAAAGCCCTAATTTTTTACTGTTCGAAGGCAACATCATGCCGAACATTTTACCCATGAAATCTTTTGATACAGAAGGTTTATTTTGTTTCTTAATTACGTTTAGCCCCCAAAAAGTAAAGAACATGCTAACCTTCTTGCCCGAAGCTGCCGCACCGTTAGCTATCACAAACGAAGCTAATGCACGGTCGAGATCATCGCTGAAAACTATCAGTGTTTTGTTGTTTGTAATATCTGTAGGGTTATTCGCTGGAGAATTTTCCTTTTCAGCTTCTCATCAGCTTAGTTTGCTGGGCGAAGATCATCCTTGTGCCCGCATGCATGGGCATAATTATGAGATAACCGTTCATTTGAAATCAGAAACATTAGATGAATATGGTTTTGTAAAAGACTATAAGGCTTTGAAAATCGTAAAGGAATATATAGACCAAACCTTGGATCATCGGCATTTGAACGATATAATCCCCAATACGCCTACTTCCGAAAACATTGCGAAGTTTATTTACGACCGTTTTAAGCCGCAAATTCCGGAACTATACGCCGTAGAGGTAAGCGAAACCCCAAAAACGTCTTGTATTTATGAACCTGATTGTTAAGGAAATCTTTTATTCTTTACAAGGAGAGGGCGGACGTCAAGGAGAAGCCTCTATATTTATCCGTCTGAGCGGTTGTAATTTAGCTTGTTCCTTTTGTGATACGGATTTCAAAGGGGGAGAAACATTAAATGCCGGAGAACTTATTGAGCACATACGACCTTATCCTTGCAAATGGATAATATGGACGGGCGGAGAACCTACATTGCAACTGACCGAAGAAATTATTTCTTTTTTTCATCAGGAAGGTTATTTGCAAGCCATAGAAAGTAATGGACATAATCCATTATCCAAACTTTTGGACTATACAGTAGTCAGTCCGAAAGGGGAAGTTTCTTACGCCAAAGGGATCAATCCGGAAGTAGATGAGATACGCTTGCCGATACAAGCAGGAGAGGATATTCCTTCTGTCAGTATTTTGCCACGTGCGAAGTATTATTTTTTAAGTCCTATCTTTATAGACGGCGATTCGACTAAGACTAAAGAAAATATAGACTATTGCGTGAATTATATTAAGGAGCATACGGAATGGAAGTTAAGTCTTCAAATACATAAATTGATTGGGATTGAATAATAAATATGGAGCGCTTTGAATTAAATATATTGGGCTGCGGATCTGCCCTGCCTACCACCAAACATAACCTGAGTTCGCAAGTAATTAGCTTGCGTGAAAAACTCTATATGGTGGATTGTGGCGAAGGCACTCAACTTCAATTTAGACGTTCAAAGCTAAAATTCAGTAGGCTGAATCATATTTTTCTTTCTCATCTGCATGGCGATCATTGCTTCGGTTTGATTGGACTTATTTCCACCTTAGGTTTATTGGGACGAACGGCAGACTTACATGTTTATGCCCAACCCGATGGAGAAAAAATATTTCGTCCGCTTTTGAATTACTTTGCTAAGGAACTTCCTTATCAAGTTTATTTCCATTCATTTGATCCTTCTAAAAATGTATTGATTCACGAGGACAAAACATTGGAGGTATATACCATTCCATTAAAACATCGTGTTCCTACCGCCGGATTTTTATTTGTCGAAAAACCGAAGAATAATCATATTCTCCGAGATGTTTGCGATTTTTATAAAGTTCCTACTTATAAGATGAATGATATAAAAGCGGGTGCTGATTTTATTACGGAAGACGGCGAACTTATTCCTAACAATAAGCTGACTCGTCCGGCAGAACCTCCGAAAAAATATGCTTATTGTTCGGATACTGCTTATTTAGAAACGATTATTCCAATTATAAAAGGGATAGACACGCTTTATCATGAGGCAACTTTTATAGAAACTGACTTAGCTCGAGCCAAAGAAACCTTTCATTCTTCAGCAAAACAGGCTGCTTTGATAGCAAAAGAGGCAGAAGTCGGTAAATTAATAATCGGACATTTTTCTGCTCGGTATCCTGATGAAAATATTCTATTGGAAGAAGCAAAAACAATCTTTCCGAATACTTTTTTAGCCAACGAAGGCATGTGTTTACCCATTTAAATAAAAAAAGGGACAGACACGAATGTCTATCCCCCCACCAAAACGATTATGAAAAAATTCCAAGATTACTTCATTTTATTGAAAGCTTGCCTCATTGCGTTTATATCGACTACGAAATCATCTAAATCTTTCTCATGCTCCACTTCATCCGCCAAAATTTGAGTCGCAATGGTGTGCGTAACATAGTCCTTTCCTTCTGTATAAGCCGAAATCTCTTGATAACGCTGAATTGCACAACGCTCTCCCCGAATGTTTTGAGCCAATATTGTTTCTACATAAGGATCTGTCGGAGCTTCGTAAGGACAGCGAGCTAATTTTGTCCATTCTGTCGGATTAAGAATTGGAGTTCCGTTCAATTCTATAATACGTTTCGCTATCGTATCCGCATGTCCCAGTTCTTCCGTTGCATGTTCCATTAATTCAGCCTCTACTTCCGCACGCATAGGTCCTTCTACCATTTGTGCTCCAATCCAATACTGATAATATGCCAACCATTCCTCAGCTAAAGCTGCATTAAGCATATCAATTAATTTTTCTACATCTAAACTTAGGATATCAACTCCTTTTTTGTGAATTTTCTTTTCTTCCATGATTGTAATTTTTTAATTTATATATCTGTGTTCTGCTGATAAAACACAACCAAA
>DAIPZW010000235.1:0-3183 GCA_036781965.1 Bacteroidales bacterium | reverse complement strand
CATAGTAGGAGGAGAAAGCAAATTATTATTCCAGATTCCAGATTTAAGATTTAAGATTTGATAAGCGTTTTTTTTCCTTTCTGCCTATTCTTTTCTCCATTATAAGCCTTGAACTTTTAAATCCATCAGGCGTTTTAAATTTGAGTTGCGAACTCGACCGACTTGAGTTGCGAACTCGATTGATGTGAGTTGCGAACTCAAAAAAAATATACTTAATATATTGTGAGATAGAAGCTTTATAGTTGAAAAAATAATAGATATTTTGGGAAAAACAAATCGTAAATCGTAAATCTAAAATCGTAAATAAATTAATATCTTATGTTTTACAAAGTAATTAACCGAAATGGATTGAAAGAAAGTGGCAAAAGTTCCAATTTCTACTGTGCCCCTAAGAGCATGGGCGTAATAAGTTTGGAAGATATTGCGGAAGTGATCGAAAAACGCTCGGCATTGAGCGCAGGAGACGTAATGAGTGTGTTGGAAAACTTCATAAACGTGGCGGCAGAAAGCGCACAATTGGGATTTAGCGTGCAAGCCGGCGGATTGGGAACCTTTGTTCCTACATTTAAAAGTGGAGGAGTGCCAAATAAAGAGGATTGCTCGGGACGTTTAATCCATTCCGTCAGGCTTTCGTTTCGCGCTTCGGACAAGCTGCGCCGAAAACTGAACGATACGGAGTTTAAGGAGTTTAAATAAAAGGAGAAAGGAACAGGGAGAAGGGAGAAAGAGGTCGTTTATTCAGGATTATGTCAATGACGGAATGGGGGAAAATCTGAGAATGACAACGATTTTTTTTGATAAATCATTTGTCAATTGAATGTTTTGCCGTAGCTTTGTCGGAATTTTTGAATAAAGAATATAGATTGTAAGCTTTATGGCAAAGACATTCAGAGAAAAAGCCCTTTTATACCATTCTCAGGGCAGACCGGGTAAGATAGAGGTGGTTCCGACTAAACCTTACAGTAAACAATCGGATTTGGCGTTGGCTTATTCGCCCGGAGTTGCGGAGCCATGCTTGGAAATAGAAAAAACACCTGAAACGGCTTATGATTATACGGCTAAAGGTAACTTGGTGGCGGTCATTTCCAACGGAACGGCGGTTCTTGGTTTGGGAGATATTGGTGCATTGGCAGGCAAGCCTGTTATGGAAGGAAAAGGACTCCTTTTTAAAATCTTTGCCGGTATTGATGTGTTTGATATTGAACTGGATGTAAAAGAAGTAGATAAGTTTGTCGATACAGTAAAAGCAATTGCTCCTACTTTTGGAGGTGTCAATCTTGAAGATATTAAAGCTCCTGAGTGTTTTGAAATAGAACGTCGTTTGAAAGAAGAGTTGGACATTCCGGTTATGCATGATGATCAACACGGAACTGCCATTATTTCTTCAGCGGCTTTGATTAATGCTTTAGACTTGGCGGGCAAAAAAATAGAAGAAGTGCGCATCGTGGTAAATGGTGCAGGAGCATCGGCGACATCTTGCGCTCGTTTATATATATCATTAGGAGCGCGGAAAGAAAATATCGTGATGTGCGATAGTAAAGGAGTTATTTCGACTTCTCGAAAGAACCTTTCCGGAAAAAAGAAATTCTTTGCTACTGATCTTCCATATAAAACCTTGGATGAAGCACTTAAAGGAGCCGATGTGTTTCTTGGCTTGTCGGTTGCGAATGTTTTGACTAAAGAAATGGTCAGAAGCATGGCAGGCAGTCCGATTGTTTTTGCCTTGGCTAACCCTGATCCTGAAATTCCTTATGACGAAGCAATTGCTTCTCGCCCCGATATTATTTTTGCAACCGGTCGCTCCGATTATCCTAATCAAGTAAACAATGTATTAGGCTTTCCTTATATATTTAGAGGTGCATTAGATACGAGATCAACTGCTATTAATGAGGAAATGAAGTTGGCAGCGGTAAAAGCGATCGCTAATTTAGCAAAGCAACCCGTTCCTGAAGTCGTAAATGTAGCCAGTGGACTTAAACTTATCTCTTTCGGTAAGGATTATCTGATTCCTAAGCCGATGGATCCTCGTTTGCTGACTTCGGTTTCTTCGGCTGTTGCCAAAGCAGCTATCAGTTCCGGCGTAGCTCGTAAAGAAATTACGGATTGGCAAGCTTATGAAAATGGACTTCGGGATATGATGGGCTATGATAATAAGCTTATCCGCAGATTGACCGAAGTGGCTCAAAGAAGTCCTAAGCGAGTGGTCTTTGCCGAAGGTTCTCATGAGAATATGTTAAAGGCTGCTGCGCAAGTTCGGGATGAAAGAATTGCTTATCCTATATTGTTAGGTAATGAAGAGCGAATTACGAAGATGGCAAAAGAACTCCATATAGATATGGAAGGAATTGAAATTGTCAATCTTCGTCATGAACGTGAGGAACCAAGACGATTCCGCTATGCAGAACTATTAACTAATAAATTAGCCAGAGAAGGTTTTACATTGGATGAAACCAAAGATAAAATGTTTGAAAGAAACTACTTTGGTATGATGATGGTTGAAACCGGCGAAGCAGATGCTTTTATTACGGGAGTATATACTAAATATTCAAATACCATTAAAGTTGCTAAAGAAGTAATCGGGGTTCGCGATGGATATGATACTTTTGGAACTTTACATATATTATTAGGTAAAAAAGGAACATTTTTCTTGTCGGATACCTTAATAAATAGGAATCCTACTACAGAGAATCTGATTGATATTGCCAGATTAACTGCTGAGTCGGTAGAATACTTTGCTCATAAGCCTATTATGGCAGCCATTTCCTATTCTAATTTTGGTTCCGACCAAGAAGGAAGTCCGGCTAGTGTCCATAAAGTAGTAAAAACAATGCAGAATTTATACCCTGATTTGCCTATAGATGGAGAAATGCAAGTAAATTTTGCTTTAAATAAGGAGTTGCGCGATCATAAATATCCATTTAGCCGGTTATGCGGAAAAGATGTAAATACATTGATATTTCCTAACCTAAGTTCTGCGAATATTGGTCAGCAGTTATTGCAAGAAATGGGAGTAGGAGAGATGATCGGACCTATACAAATGGGACTTAAACGTCCTATTCACTTTACGGATATAGAAAGCTCGGTAAGAGATATTGTTCATATAGCTACCGTTGCTGTAGTAGATGCAATTGTTCTCGAAGGTGACCAAAGAAAATAATTTTAAAATTTAATTTGCTGATTTTC
>DAIPZW010000234.1:0-3226 GCA_036781965.1 Bacteroidales bacterium | reverse complement strand
AAATATAAAGTTTATATTTTTGAGCATAAAGTTTATTTTTTCTGACATATCAGAAAAAATGGAGAAAGGAACAAGCAGAAAGGAGAAAGAAAGCCTTGTTATTGCGTGCTTGACACGCAATCTCATGAGATCCCGTATCAAGTACGGGATGACAGACATCATTACACACTAAACATTAAGCATTAAACAAAAAAATCACTGCTAACTGATATAAGTTCCTTGTACAATGAATTTTTACTCAATAAATCCTGATTACCTATCAAATACATTTTTTTTCTTGCCCGAGTAATTGCTACATTTAACTTTCGGTCAATTTGTTTTCCATCTTCTTCTATCCAATTGGGCAGGGCATTTAGTTGATTTTGAGTTTTAATGCAGAAGGAATAAATAATAATATCGCGCTGACTTCCTTGATAACGCTCAACAGTATCTACCATTATTTCAGCAAGTTCGGCAATATTAGTTTCATGCAGTTTCTTTCTGATCATAGCTATTTGATTTCGGAAAGGAGTTATAATCCCTACCCTCTCCGGAATGAATATTTCTCCTTTTTCTTTAGATTCATTATATAGCTTAAGGCATATTTTAATGATTTTTTCCGCTTCTGCTTGATTAGATTTGTCATTTTTTTCCTCAGAAAAGGGAGATATATGACAAAACGACAAACGTTGTTCTTCGATATTCTCTTTTTGATGGGGCAAACCTACTGATAATAATTGATTATGATAGAAATGGCGGGAGGGAAATTCGGCTATATCGGGGTGCATTCGCCCTTGTTTGTCCAACATATCAAAAGCAGTATCCAAATTATTCTTTTTATAATGTCGATACAGCCTTTCAAAAAAGGAATCTTTCAGATTCAAAATATTTAATTCCTGAAGTTCGGATTCATTTATTCGACTTTCATTTTTAGATTGTAAGACTATGGCTGGCAATTGCTTATGATCTCCGATTAATACAAAACGTTTGATGACGTTTTCCTCTTTTTCCATTTTAAGAGATAGGATTCCCAATAAATGCGCCTCAAGAATTTGTGAAGCTTCATCAATGATTGCCAAGTCAAATTGCTTCAAATTAAATAGATCCTGCTTACTCCAAACACTTGCAACAGTGCCTACTATAATCGGACAGGATTTGATTTTTGTTTCTACTTCTTTCCGGCTAACACAAGGTTCTAATTGATTTTTTAAAAGAAAAGGACGATACTCCGGAGCGCAATTCAGTTCGTGTCCAATCCTTACAAAAGGAAATTCCTCGCCCATTTCCAACAAACTGTTACAGATCTCATCAACAGCTCGGTTGGTATAAGAAAGAAGTAAAATATTCTTTTCGTTTTTTTCAAATGAACCTTCGATGATACGCTTCAACGCCATGGAAGTCTTGCCCGTTCCCGGAGGTCCGACCAATAAAAACAAATCTTTATTATTCAAGGCTTTGCATACGGAACGAGTTAAACTGTCTTTTTCGTTCGTATCTTCATAGTTTGACTCAGGAAGGCGCGCTCCAAGTATCAATTCGCGCCGTTTTTTATTCGCATGCATGAAAGTATTGAGCCCCTTGAACAAATTAGTCGTCACAGAATCCATATAATCATGCTCAATCGCATAAAGTCCCGATTCATTCCAAACTTTCTTGTTTTTCTGAAGAAAACGCAGGCGAATAAGCACTTCCTTCTCCGATAGTTTTTCAATTGATCCCTTAAAAACTTGCTTATTATTGATGGTATCTTCCTCTTTATTACGCTCATACAAAACAATAGCATCTCCTTCTCGGAAGTTAGGCAAATAGAAATTAGGATAATTTGGTATAGACAGTTTTATGCTGGCTTCCAAGTCGGCTTTATTGTCCGAAATCTGCAAGTCATACAGTATTTCGCCCGTTTTAATCTTAGTTTCGAAAGGAGCATTCCACATCACAGAAGCTTGCTTACTTCCTTCGTAATCTTTCTCCCCCGCCTTTGACAACCAAAGCTCTTTCGTGATAAAATTATACTGCCGAAGAAAATAAAGTTGCTCCACCCTACTCAACTTCTGATAAGCTTTGTTCAAATTAATAATCGGCGGACTCAAATAATTATCGAAAAACTTGCCCGAAAGCCCTGCTATATTCAATGTATCAGGTGAAATTTGAGATAAAAATGCCTCTGTATAATCTGTATTGTTTTGATTTTGAATATAATACTCCTTAAGAACAATTTGATTGCGCAAGTCCAATACTTCCTCCAAATAAGGGCGAGAATGATGCTCTTTGCTCAAAACAGGATAACGAGAATAAAACAAATAGGAGTTTATCGTGTCCGGATCAAGTTGCAAATTGAACTCTAACATAGCTAAATAGAGAATCATTTGCGTATAATGATTCTTGGCAGAGTGAATAAATTGACCGGTTCTAAAGTCTTCAAAAGCCTTCCCCGATTTAAGTTCGACAAAAACCTTTCCATCCATCTGACTAATATCCAATCGCCCCTGCAATCCCAATAAATTACAAATAAAAGCCGGTTCAAGCACCAATTCATCACGTTGCATTCCCGCTTTATGAAAACTTTGCTGAATGACATTCCGTATGTTTTCGTAATGTTTTGCCGCATTAGAAAAGAATGTCCGTTCTATGGTCGAATCTTTCAAGTCTGCACAAGAAGAAAACTCAAAAGCATATTCTTTGAATAGTTTTTGCAGCACCTCTTTATATTCCAAAGGATTAGCTTCCTCCTCGTTTACCAATAAATCGACAAAATAGTTAGCTGTATTTCCCAATAAAATAGGAACACTATTCGTTCGTTGTTGAATACGAGCCAGAAAATAATTCAAAGGATGATTTCCAAACGGACGATAACATTCAGCCAAACTACTCACATCCAACAAATAATCCGGTTCAAAAATAATAAATTCCGCTTCGTAGGAATCTTCCTCAAGCTTGACATTCAACAAATTCAAGTTAATCCCTTCCTGCAACAAAGAATCCGCATCCTTCCACCGTTCCGCCTGAGAAGAAGAAAGAGTCAGACAAAGAATTTCCTCCTCTCTGGTTTTGGTTCTCCAATTATTTCCTTCAGTCGATAAAAATATAACTCTTATTGAGGGTATGGACATGTTCATTTTTGATTTGATAGGACAAAGGTACGGAATTTTCAAGAATACTTCTATATTCAAGCAATTAAGAAAATCAATCGTAATATCCTAAAATCCGCAACAAATTAATTTGGATAACTACAGTGCATGTTGAGAGG
>DAIPZW010000233.1:0-3233 GCA_036781965.1 Bacteroidales bacterium | reverse complement strand
ATAATTAGTATAATCCACCCAAGCTTCCGGCAAAGAAACTTCAGAACTAGGCAATTTCAAGCTTAAATCCGAAAGGATAATCCGTTTGTTCTTGGATTTTACTTTGGTTTTTGCTTCAGTTAAATGGAATCCTGAACTTTCTTTCAAGGTAAATTTACTTAATGAAACGTCCAATTTATCCAAATCAATGGAACTTAGGTCTAAATTAGCAGCTATATCATAAAGATGGATATGATTGAAGTCAAATTCATGGATAGGAAGATTTGTTTCGGAAAAAATATCATAATTTATTCGCCCTCGTTTAAGTTTCACATCATGAATTTGAATGATCATATTAGACGAAGTCGTATCTTGCTCTTCTTCCGAAGCAAAAGCATCAATCAAAAATTGAAAATTAAAATCGGAATCAATGCTGTCTTGATAGATATTTGCTACAAAGTTATCAAGTTCAATGCCCTTAATCAATAACTGATCATCCAATAATTTGAAAAGATCGAATGAGGCAGCTATTTTTTCTGCGTAGATAAGAGTATCTCCCCGAAGATCGGCTACATAAACATCCTCTAATTTCAATTTGTTAAACGGACGGAAGTAAAAATTCCCGATACTCATTTGATTTTTTGTCATCTTCATAACTTCCTTCAAAGCAAAGTCTTTGATTTTTTGTTGTACGGGAGGAAGCCACAAAAGACCATAAATCAGCAAAATAAGAGATATTATACTGATAAAAACAATAAGTAGTATGCGTTTTAACTTCTTAATAAGGTGTTGTCTTTAATTGGTTTGCAAAAATAAGGAAATAATACAAAAATGCAATGATTTAATCCCATAATGATAAAAAAGATTATCTTTGTTGTGTTGTCTGTTTCAATACTACGAAGACAATTAATATTTAATCTATGAAAAGAAAAAAAAAAGAATTCAAGGCGATGAGTTCGCCTAAACGATTGAAAAAAAGTGATATTGCACAACGAATTGTCAATCATTTCAATGCTCATCCCAAAGAAATAATGAATTATAAGCAGCTAAGTGCTGATATTGGTGCAAATACCCCTGCTACAAAATTAATAGTACGAGATATTCTAGACGATTTATATTTTGAAGGTTTTTTAGAAGAGTTAGGTCGAGGCAAATTCCGTTTGAACGGATTAGGAAGTACAGCTGAAGGAACTTTTGAAAGGCGCTCCAATGGCAAAAACTCGTTTATCCCCGAAGACGGAGGGGCTCCTTTGTTGGTTGCCGAGCGTAATTCCATGCATGCAATGAATGGAGATAAAGTGAAGGTGCAGATTTTCGCCAAAAGAAAGGGACACGAACCCGAAGCGGAGGTTATTGAGATCTTGGAACGTAAGAAAACCACTTTTGTAGGGGTTTTGGAAGTTTTTAATAACCATGCTTATTTGGTGGTTGATAGTAAAATTCTTGCCAACGATATTTATATCCCCAAAGACAAACTACATGGCGGAGAAAGCGGACAAAAAGCAGTCGTGAAAATCCTGCAATGGCCCGAACGTGCTAAGAATCCGATGGGAGAAGTCATTGATGTTTTGGGAGATGTCGGAGAAAACCAAACCGAAATGCACGCTATTTTAGCAGAATACGGTTTGCCGTATAAATATCCCGAAGCTTTGGAAAAGGCTGCTAAGAAGATTTCCCGAAAGATTGCGAAAGAAGATTTAGACGGTAGAGAAGATTTCCGTCCTGTCTTGACTTTTACGATAGACCCTAAGGATGCTAAAGATTTTGACGATGCTCTTTCTGTGCGCAAACTAGATAGTGGAAATTGGGAGGTAGGTGTTCATATAGCTGACGTAACTCATTACGTAAAAGCAGGAAGCCCTATCGACAAGGAAGCTTATGAACGTGCCACTTCCGTTTATCTGGTGGATCGCACCATTCCTATGCTTCCTGAAATGCTGAGTAATGAACTTTGTTCCTTGCGTCCGAATGAAGAAAAACTGTGTTTCTCCGTGATTTTTGAATTAAACGAAAAAGCCGAAGTATTGAATCATCGGATTATGCGGACTGTGATTAATTCCGACCGTCGTTTTACTTACGAAGAAGTACAAACTATTTTGGACGAAGGAAAAGGCGAGCTGCACGAAGAACTTCAACTTCTAAATAAGCTGGCTAAACAACTTCGCGAAAGACGTTTTTCTAAAGGGGCTATTAATTTTGATCGTTTTGAAGTGAAATTTGAGATTGACGAAACGGGAAAACCAATCGGTGTGCACTTCAAAGAAGCGAAAGACTCCAATAAACTGATCGAAGAGTTTATGTTATTGGCAAATAGAACGGTTGCCGAAGACATTGGAAGGGTTCCCAAAGGCAAAAAAGCCAAGACCTTTGTCTATCGCGTGCATGATTTGCCCAATCCGGAGAAGCTGGAAAACTTTTCCGAGTTTATCCGCCGATTTGGATACCGCGTAAAAACGTCAGGAGCCGGAGAATCGATGGCTAAAAGCATTAATAATTTATTAGATAAGGTTCAAGGTACGAAAGAACAGAACCTAATCGAAACGATAGCCATTCGTTCCATGTCCAAAGCCTATTATACTACCAAAAATATAGGCCATTATGGCTTGGCATTCCGTTATTATACACATTTTACTTCTCCCATCCGCCGTTATCCCGATATGATGGTTCATAGATTACTGGAACGTTATCTGGAAGCAGGAAAATCTGTTACGGAAACCAAATTAGAAGAAGCATGTAAGCATAGTTCTGATATGGAATCTTTAGCCGCTAATGCCGAACGAACTTCGATTAAATATAAACAAGTGGAATTTATGTCGGAAAGAATAGGTATGGAGTTCGATGGACATATTTCCGGCGTAACTGAATGGGGATTATATGTCGAATTGGACGATAACCTGTGCGAAGGAATGGTTCCCATCCGCGAGTTGAAAGACGATTACTACGAATACGACGATAAGACCTACAGTTTGATAGGCAAAAGAAATAAAAATCAATATTCTTTGGGCGATGCCGTGCGCATAAAAGTCGTTCGGGCTAATCTAAATAAAAAACAATTAGACTTTACGTTGATTGAGAATGGATAATGTTAAGTGTTTAAGGTTTAATGTTTAGCCTTGAATAATTAATATTGAAAAATAGCTTCTTAGAATGACAAGGGGGGCATGCCCCCTTGCTAACAATAATCATTAAACACTAAACTATAAACCTTAAACATAAAAATATACCCTTTGTATTTTTTAAAATAAACTTTATTT
>DAIPZW010000232.1:0-3276 GCA_036781965.1 Bacteroidales bacterium | reverse complement strand
AAGAAATAGTGTTACTGCTCAAATTTCTAACAATCGGCAAGTAGTTTGTAAAGAAATCTGTCAGATGTTTGGCAAAATCAGTAGTCTTCATGAGATTCACCAACTTCGGGGATTACATCTATAAAAGCTTCATTCATCTTTTTAGTGATATTTGGAAACACATCTGCCGTTAGATGAAGATAATAGGCAGTATCACTGAGTGATACATGTCCTAAATAAGCTTGTAAAACTGGAAGATATGCTCTTAAATCTTTGCTTTCCAAGGTCCATTTCCGAAGACAATGAACGGCGAAAGTATGTCGCAAATCATGAACTCTCGGACCTTTTCCACGTCCGCCATGTGGTATCCGTGCTTGCCAGAGAAACTTTCGTAGATTTTTTTCTACATTCCCCCTGGTCATCGGTTTACCGTGGTAACCCGGGAAAAACCAATCTTCGGGTTGAGAAAATAGGTGAACGGTCTGATAAAAGCTATTTAGTCGTTTTAACATTTCTGGAGAGAGCGGTAATTGTCGAATTTTTCCCAGTTTAGCATTCACTATCTTAATAACACCAAGTGTTAAATCTATATCCTGAACTTTCAATAATCGTGCTTCCGACAAGCGCATACCGCAGCTGTAAAGTAATCTGAAAAATTCTGGCATTACCAAATGCCGATAAGGAACCTGAGAACAATAGTGACATTTATCAGCTTGAGAAAATATTTTCTTTAGTTCCTGATTTGTATAGATATGAGGAATGTAACGTGTAGGTCTTGGCATCATTCCTCTTGGAAAGATAAATGCATCAAGACCAAGTCGAGTCATATATTTAGCTAGTTCTTTGACTGGTGTAATACGATTTTGCAAAGTAGCTGCCTTTTCTGTGGGGCGTTTCTTTGACCAATCCATCACTAAATCAACTGTTAAATTTTTTTCATCATGATAATAGTCAACACAAAATTTATCAAAACGACGTAGAATCTGTACTTCAGATTCATATTTGTAGCCTAATGATCTTTTTTGTTCAATTAATCCTATGATGTATGACGCAAACATTGAGGAGAACAACACTATTCCACCTCCGGACTAAGCGCACATTCGCTAAGTAGCCGAAGGCTACTTTTTAGGTAAACAGGTGTAGATTCAGTACTTTGATGTCCGAGAATATCTGAAATTTCTTGGATAGGCGTATGTTTTTCAAGCAATGTTGTAGCTAAGGTATGACGCAAAGAATGCATACCAACTTTTTTCTCTTTTATAACTGGAATCTTCGCAACTCTCATATGTTTGACAATCATCTGATGGAGATGATCATTATCCGAAAATGCTTCAATAGGTGCCAGATGGCGAAGAAAAATATAAGGTGAATCACTGATAGGACGGCCATTTTTAATATAATCAATGATTGCCCAACCCACATCCTTCAAAAGCGGTAATCGAACAGTATTCTTCGTTTTTGATTGTGTAAATTCCAAATAATTCTCATCCCAGTTCAAGCAAGAAAAAGTTAAATGCTTAATGTCTATACAGCGAAGCCCCAAACGCGCGACTAAAAGAATAATCGCATAATCTCTTTTACCCGAAGGGTTTTCTCTGTCGATTGCGTTTACTAATTTATAAAGATCATCCTTATCCCAAACTGACGGAATAATCGTTTGTTTTGGAACATGAATTGTAGGAATTAGAACGGTACAATCAGTTTTTAAGACATTTTCTTTATATAAGAAGCGTAGAAAGGCTCGAGTGCCACACAAAACAAACTCAACCATTTTAGGACGATAACCTAATAGTGTTTTGACAAAATCATTTAGATTAGTAGCTGTTATTTGTTCAAGATTGATTCCGTTGCCTTCTATAAAGCATAAAAAATTTTCTGCTGTTCTACTATAGCTTTCTTGTGTAGATTTAGCATACTCTGTGAAACGATTATCTTTTTTGAACTGTTTCAATAATTTTAAGTGTTTCGTCTGATTAACTTTATTTAGAGTTTGACTATAACGTCGAAGAACAATTCCGTGTTCTTGGAAGTCACCCAGCATACGGACGATTCGGAATAAATACACATTACTTTGAGTGAGTGTGCCGTCTTGTTCTTTAGCGAAAAAATCACATTTCTCATCGACATATCGCATAGCGACAGGTTCTGAAAAATAAAGTTCATTTTGCGAATCAAAATAGTCAATGAGTCTTTTCCAGTTACTTCGATAATAATTTAGAGTGGCTTCTTTATAGCCAACCCTTTGAAGCTCTTGATCTAACAGTTTGATAAGTTCTTTCAGTTCTACTTTTTCTTTCATGTTCTTGCCTCCAAAATGTATTTTTAGGGATAGCCCCAAAAATAATCTTGGCAGGAACTTGTTCATTGAGCAATTTATTATGCGTAGTGTTTCAGCCGTAAGGCTCCTATCCATGCGGCTTCTACGCTTTCACTTTACATTATTCTTTACTGTGCATTAGGAGGCAATCTCTCTCCCCTGTTAAGTAACATCTACCTGAACGAATTTGATCAAGTGCTAGAAAATCTAGGACATAAATTTGTTCGATACGCCGATGACTGCAATATCTATGTTAGAAGCAAACGAGCAGGACAGCGTGTGATGAAGAAATCCATTCAATTTCTCGAAGAACAACTAAAGTTGACGGTAAATCGAGAAAAGAGTGCGGTAGGAAGCCCATTGAAACGAAAGTTTCTTGGATTCTGCATTCTGCCAACAAAGAAAGGTATTAAAATTCGCCCTCACGCAAAAGCAAAACAGCGTGTGAAAAGCAAGCTCAAACAACTCACTAAAAGAAACCGTGGAAGAAGTATCCAACTTATTTTAAAAGAAATCAAGCAACTAATGACTGGTTGGATCAACTACTATGGAATTGGTGAGATGAAAGAATTCATGAGGGAGTTAAACGGTTGGTTGAAGCGAAGAATCAGACAATATATTTGGAAACAATGGAAGAATCCAAGAACCAAAAGGAAAAATCTGATTCGTTTAGGGATCGATAAAGCGAAAGCGTATGAATGGTCAAATACAAGAAAAGGTATTTGGTCAGTCTCCAAAAGTCATATTCTTCATCGATCATTAACAGACAAAGAACTGGCCCGCCAAGGATATGAGGACATCTCCTTGAAGTACCAGTTCGTACACTCAACTTATTGAACCGCCGTATACGGGTCCGTACGTACGGTGGTGTGAGAGGGGCGGAAGGTCAGTTGGCTTTCCCCTCTACTCGATTTTTATAAGATAGCAATAGAAAAAATAACTAATTCTGATCTAGATCGTCATAATGATGCAAAATTTTA
>DAIPZW010000231.1:0-3277 GCA_036781965.1 Bacteroidales bacterium | reverse complement strand
ATTCTGATTATATGCTTACTAACTATGAAGTGGAAGCAGATAAAGACACTTCATTACCTAAATTGCTTACAAAAGTAGGTCCGATGTTGGGGTTGATAGGAACATTAGTCGCTATGAGTCCGGCTTTAGTCGGTTTGGCAGAAGGAAATATTGCCGGAATGGCTTATAATATGCAAATTGTATTTGCTACTACGGTTGTAGGTTTGGTAATCAGTATTATTGGGATTGTTACACTTCAATTCAAACAACGTTGGTATGCTAAAGATGTAAACAACTTGGATTATGTTTCACGCATATTAGTTAATAATGGAGAATAAACAATTATGAGCCGCAGAAGACGAAGAAGTATATTAGCCAACTCAGACGAAGATAATAACCCGCTGAGTGTAGTTGCCAATTTATTTGATGTGGCAATGGTTTTTGCCGTAGCTCTTATGATTGCAATGGTAATGAACTTGAACATGTCGGAATATTTTTCTGATGAAGACTTTACGATTGTAAAGAATCCGGGACAAGAAAACATGGAAATCATTACCAAAGAAGGTAAGAAGATAAATAAATACACTCCTTCTGAAGATCAATCTCAAGATCAAAAGAAAGGAAAAAGGGTTGGGGTCGCTTACGAACTTGAAACCGGCGAGATTATTTACGTGCCGGAATAGGTTTCTGAGCATTCATGTTTATTAAATATTTCATCCCCTCAAGGAATAAATTCCTCCGGGAAGAGAAACTATCAGACCATTCATTTCTAAGTTAAAAAGAAGAGAAGATAGTTTACTCATCGGACAATTCAATTCAACGCACAAGGCATTTACTTGTGCGTTTTCTTTTTCAGTCAGGATGTTGATTATTTTTTGTTCATCGTCTGAGAGATCTAAAAATAAATCTTGCTGAACTACTTTTGTTGCCTTTTTAGCCGATATTTGATCCCAATTCAATGCCTCAAAAACATCATCGGGTTCTGTAACCATTGCGGCTTTATTCTTTTTTATCAACCAATTACAACCCATCGAGTATTTATCTGTTGCTTTTCCCGGATAAGCTAAAACATCTCTATTATATGAATCGGCAATATTTGCCGTAATTAAAGCACCTCCCTTAATAGCTGACTCTACAATAATGGTACAATCAGCCAAACCGGCTATGATTCTATTTCTTTTGACGAAATTTTGTCGGTCAGGATTGGTTTCGCTCATAAATTCCGTGAGTAAACCGCCTTTATTCAGCATTTCGACAGCAGTATCTCTATGCATGGAAGGATAAATTCGGTCTAACCCATGGGCAAGAACGCCAATCGTACTCAAATCCTCTTTCAAGGCAGACTTATGAGCCGCTATATCTATTCCATAAGCCAATCCGCTGACAATTAATACATCGGGATATTTCTCTTTCAAGGCAATCATTAGTTTTGCAACCATTTCTTTTCCATAAGTATTCGCATTACGAGTCCCGACAATACTAATTATCTTTTCTGTGTTTAAGTTAGCATTGCCTTTGAAGAAGAAAATAAGAGGCGCATCGGGGCAATCTTTCAAGCGATGAGGATAATCTTCATGGGTAATAAAGAAAGGTTTGATTTGATTCTTCTCAATAAAAGTAATTTCCTTTTCCGCGAGCTTTAATAGTTCCGAATTATGCATTTCAGCCAATATACCTTTATTCATTCCAGGTAGTTTCGCAAGCGTTGATTTCTTTTCCGTAAATAATAAGGAAGCATCATTCAAAGTGTTTAGTAATTGCCTGCCAATAGCAAATCCAATGCCTTTTACAAGTGTAAAAGCGATTTCGTAAAGTAAGGTTTGGTTATTCATAAATTTTCAGTTCTCAATTATCCATTTTCAATTAAATAATCTTTTATATAATCATCATAAAAGTCGCCTCGACTGAGTTTACCATCTTGTAATACAGCACATTCTATTTTACCTTTACAACACAATATGCCGTCTCTTTTTCGATAAATTTGTTGATTGAAAATAAGTTTTACTCCTTTTCGGTCTACTGTCAAGGAAGAAATAAATTCTTCACCTCCTGTCAAGGGAGTTTTATATTGTAAATCAGCACGTACTAGGACAGGATCAAAACCTTGCTTACGCGTTTCCAAAAAGGTAATACCTAAGCTTTGCAAAAACTCGTGTCGCGTATTTTCCATATAGTGCAAATAATTGGCATTATTGACTATTCCTTGCACATCCAATTCATAGTCGCGCACTTTCATTTCCAATTCAAATGTTTTCCTTTGCATGATGGGTTTCAATCAGTTTATATAATTTATCTGAAGGACGTACTTTTTCAGGTACTTGAATAGAAAAACGATCTCCTTTAATGGCTTGGTCAACCGACTTAAGATCCACACGAATATCTTCGGCATCTAAGAAAATAGCTCCGGTAGTTGGGCCTGTAATCAGTAGTTTATCTCCGACATTTAGATTTTGCGCTTCTAATAAGAACTCGCCTACGCCTAATTTTGAGAAATATTTAATCACTTTCCCTATATATACTTTTCGTTCCGTAGCTTCGTTGCCATATTTATCGCTCCATTCGCCTAAACGTTGTCCTAAATAATAACCATTCCAGAAACCTCGATTGAAAACTTTCTTCAAACGGAAGTCCCAATCCTTGATTTTTTCTTCTGTAAAGTCATTATTCAAATAAGCATTCAGAGCTTCTTTATAACATTCCACTACGGTCTTGACATATTCCGCTCCGCGTGCTCGTCCTTCTATCTTAAATACACGAACTCCCGAATCAATCATTTTATTAAGGAAATGAATTGTTTTCAAATCCTTAGGAGACATGATGTATTGGTTTTCAATTTCCAATTCTATATCGGTTTCTTTGTCTTTGACAATATAACTTCGACGACATATCTGATTACATGCTCCCCTATTGGCAGAAGAATTCATTTCATGCAGGCTCAAATAACATTTTCCCGATACAGCCATGCATAAAGCTCCATGACAAAACATTTCTATTCTGACTAATTCTCCTTTCGGGCCTTTTACTTGTTCGGATTCAATGGCTTCATAGATCGACTTAACCTGATCTAAATTCAACTCACGGGCTAAAACCACCACATCTGCAAATTGAGCGTAAAACTTCAAAGATTCAACATTCGTAATATTCAGTTGTGTGGATAAATGAACTTCCATTCCTATACTACGTGCATAAGTCATTGCCGCAACATCGGCAGCAATGATGGCTGAAATCTTAGCTTCTTTAGCCGCATCTATGATTTGATGCATATAATTCACATCTTCGTCATAAATAATCGTATTAA
>DAIPZW010000230.1:0-3281 GCA_036781965.1 Bacteroidales bacterium | reverse complement strand
TGCAAAATATGATTTTAGACTTTAACATTCTCTTATATCATTAGAAACAAAAGGCTCTTAGAATCCTTTTTCAAAAATATCAGAGATAGTAATTATTTAGACATATTCTAATTAATACAGAGAGATAATTTAGTTAAAAAACAAAGATATGGATGTCTATCTTCTTTATTTTTTAAAATGCACCGCAACCCAATTATCTTTCTTCTTAAAAGAAACAAATTCCAAGTGTTGCTCTTGGCATTTTTCTTTTATAACCGGAATATCTTCTTCATAAAATCCACTCATAAAAAGCTGAGAACCGGATTTCATACAAGAAACATATTTCGGAATATCCGCAAGTAAAATATTTCTATTGATATTGGCAAAAATAACATTATAAATATCATTCCCCAACAAGGAAGCATCGCCCAGTAAAACCTCAATCGGTTCTGTTTTATTCAGAAGAATATTTTCTTTTGAGTTTTCACACGCCCATTCGTCTATATCAATCGCAAGAACAGGCTGAGCTCCGCGCATTTTAGCCAATATAGCCAAAACTGCAGTGCCGCAACCCATATCTAAAAATGACTTTCCTAAAACTTCTTGCCCCAAAAGATAAGAAACCATTAGACTTGTGGTCTGATGATGCCCTGTTCCGAACGCCATTTTAGGATCAATTACAATATCATACTTAAGTGGTGGAATGTTTTGATGAAAAGAACTATGAATCACCACTTGATTGTCTATGATGATCGGTTGAAAGAAATTTTTCTCCCACTCTTCGTTCCAATCTTGCGTTTTTATATATTCAATATGGTATTGAACATGCGTATCTATTAAAGGAAGTGTGGCTAAAGCCTCAGCCAATTGTTCTTCCGAATACAGTTTTTCAGCAATATAAGCATCAAGCCCTGCAGGCGATTCGACAAAACTTTCAAAACCTAAGTCGGAAAGAATAGCAGAACAAACATCTCTGTTTATTTCCGTATTGGGAGTGAGCGTTAATTTCAATTCGTAATAGTTCATTGCGAATAAATTTCTTTTTGTATTATTATAATGGACAAAGATAAGCGTTTTTCTGAGGAATAGTATATCTAGTGTGATGAATAATTCGTATTTTTACGGCAAAAATAAAATCATGAAAATAGCACAGGTTATAAATACGCTGGAAGAGTTTGCTCCCCTTCCTCTACAAGATGATTTTGACAACGCAGGACTGCAAGTTGGAGATGTTTCTCTATTGACAAAAGGAATTTTACTCTGTTTGGATATTACGGAAGAGGTAATTGAAGAAGCCATCGAACTAGATTGCAATTTAATTATTTCTCATCATCCTTTGTTATTCAAACCTTTACGCAGCTTGACCGGAAAGACTTATATCGAACGCTGTGTTATTAAAGCATGTCAGCATAATTTGGTTATTTATTCGGCACATACCAATCTGGATAATGCTTATCAGGGAGTAAATTTCAAGATAGCCGAAAAGATTGGTCTGCAAAACGTTCGGGTATTAAAGCCGAAAAGTAATATCCTCTGTAAATTAGTTACTTTTGTTCCTAATGAACAAGCAAATATAGTACGTACTGCTTTATTTAATGCCGGAGCAGGACGTATCGGAGACTATGATTTTTGTAGTTTCAATAGTCAAGGACAAGGGACTTTCCGAGCCGGAGAAAATACCGACCCTTTCGTAGGCGAATATGGAGAATATCATCAGGAGAATGAAGTTCGAATCGAAGTGATTTTACCCGAATATAAAAAATCGTCAGTACTAAAAGCCTTACTCATAGCACATCCCTACGAAGACCCCGCTTATGACTTTTATAGTTTAAGTAATAATTGGAATCAAGTCGGTTCGGGCATAACCGGCGAACTTCCTATCGAAGAAGACGAAGAAACTTTCTTGCAACACATCAAAACTATTTTCCAATTAAAAGCCATTAAGCACTCTCCTTTTACGGGAAGAAAAATACGCGAAGTAGCTTTGTGCGGAGGTAGCGGAGCCTTCCTCATCAAAGATGCAATTGCTTGTGGAGCAGACGTTTTCCTGACCGGAGAAGCCCGATATAATGACTATTACGATGTAGAAGACAAAATTTTGTTAGGAGTTTTTGGTCATTATGAGTCCGAAGTATGCACAAAAGAACTATTTTATGAGATTATCTCAAAAAAAATTCCTAACTTTGCAGTTCGTTTTTCTAATGCAAATACGAATCCTGTAAATTATATGTAATTCATCATATGGCAAAGAAAGAACAAAGTACTTCTAAAGAAGAAAAAAAGAAAACAACTTCTAAAAAAGCGGAAGTTGTAGAGAAGGAAACAGCTTCTAAAACCAAAGAAACGGCGAAGAAAACAACCACTTCCCGCAAGAAAAAGGAAACAGAAGTTGCTCCGAAGAAAGAAAAAACAACTACTCCTAAAGTAGAATCAAATACAACACATTCCGACCGGGATTTATCTATGGGACAAAAACTAAGCAATCTATATAAATTGCAATCCATGCTTTCCGAGATAGATAAAATCAAAACCTTGAGAGGTGAATTGCCGTTGGAAGTTCGAGACTTAGAGGATGATATCGCAGGATTACAGACTCGTATCCAAAAATACAACTTGGACAGCAAAGATCTTGAGACTACTATCGGACAACAAAAGCTAAAAATCACAGATGCTAATAGTTTAATTGAGAAATACCAATCACAATTAGACAATGTTCGCAACAACCGTGAATTTGACAGCCTTTCTAAAGAAATTGAATATCAAGGTTTGGAAATCGAATTGGCAGAAAAGAAAATCAAAGAGTTCTCTTATCAACTTCAGAATATGGCTGAAGAAATTGAAAAGAATAAAGAACAATTAGAAGAAAGAAAAATTGACTTAAAAGCGAAAAAAGGAGAATTGGACGAAATTATTTCCGAAACTCGCATACAAGAAGAACAACTTCGAGAGCAAGCTAAAGATTTGGAAACAACTATTGAGCCTCGTTTATTGACTGCATTCAAACGTATTCGTAAAAGTGCGCGCAACGGATTGGCTGTAGTTTACATTCAACGCGATGCTTGTGGAGGTTGCTTCAATAAGATTCCACCTCAAAGGCAATTAGACATTAAACTTCGCAAGAAAATTATTGTTTGTGAGCATTGCGGTCGTATTATGATAGACCCTGAACTAGCAGGAGTGGAATAATACATAACATCAGAGTTTTAATTTATCTTTCTAACAGTCAGATAAAGAAAAGGCAACCTTCGGGTTGCCTTTTTTAGTTATCAGTTATTAGTCATCAGTAAACAGTTATCAGTGAG
>DAIPZW010000229.1:0-3298 GCA_036781965.1 Bacteroidales bacterium | reverse complement strand
GTTTTGAAAATCAAATTCTTCCGCATTGTTTTGTTTTAATTGTTTTTCGATATTAAGTTGCTGAGCATCATTAGCTCCGGTTATGTAGATATTCTTAAATATCAAAGGAGGCAAAGTTTCTCTATAGGCTTTTCTTTTGTTTTTTATTCCTTCATAAGGAACTCGTCGCGAAACATGTTTCTTTATTGTCTTAATCTCTTCCAAAGTCTTTTCATAGCCCATTTGAAAAAGTTCTTCCGATTTATAAAAATCCAATAAACCAACTTCCGGCAAATCAAAGCGCAAGACAAATCCTTCATCCTGATCTAATTCCACATCTGACTTTCTCATTACAATGTCGCTCAGTTGTTCGTATAAAGTTTGTTGTTCAGGTGTTTTTTTACTATTCCCTGAAACGGAAGAACCAATAACAAAATCAGAATTCCAAGCATTTTGAGAAGGAATTACGGGGAAGTTATCATAAATTCCTCCATCATAGACAGGAACACTATCAATAACTAATGGTTTAAATACCAAAGGAAAAGACATAGAAGCTCTTACTGCATCTCCTAAATCTCCATTCCGAAAGATCACGGGCTGCTGATTGTAAGTATCTGCCCCAACGCATAAAAAAGGAACAAACAGATTGTCAAAGTTTCCTTGACATTGCGCAGTGGCTTGAGCAAAGAGTTGAATAAAAGCCTGATTCATTTGAATAGGGTTTACCAAACTATTAGGAAGGATAGCATTTGCAATATTCACCGAATCTTTCAAAGGAATATTGATTTGCATAAAATTCGGCTCTTTGGTATCTTCCCTAAAATAAAATTGATACTCCGTTTCTACTTTACCGGTTTGCCAATGATAAAAGTCATCGGAGAGAAAAAGCTCAAGCATCTCTTCGGGAGAATAGCCCATGGCATAAAGGCTTCCCACTATAGCTCCGATAGATGTTCCGGAAATACAATCAATGGGGATGTCGTTTTCCTCCAATGCTTTGATTATTCCTATATGAACCGCACCCTTGGCTCCACCTCCGCTTAAAACCAAATTCACCTTTTGAGAAAATAGGAGCGGAAGACTGATAAGTGAACAGCAAATGACAACTAAAAACCTCTTACTCATTAATTGATTTTTTTAAGGGGAGCAAATATAAACATATTTATTTTCTTGGTAATTAAATTTGTACTAATTTTGTGGCAATTTTGAAAATAATGAATTAACCTAAAGTTGTATGAAACGAACATTCTCATCTGTATTTCTATTAATTACAGTATTTATGGTACAAGCAAACCCTCTTTTAAAAGATTACAAAACTCCTCATGGAACAGTTCCTTTTGACAAAATCAAAATCACGGACTACGAGCCGGCTTTTGAAGAGGCAATCAAGTTGCATAACAAAGAGATTGAAAAAATAGTAAATAACAAAGCGGCGGCTACTTTTCAAAATACGATAGAAGCTCTTGAATATTCAGGAAATCGCTTAGGGAAAGTAAGCACTGTGTTTTTCAACTTACTAAGTTCGGAAAGCGCGCCTGAAATGATGGATATATCTCAACGAGTTCAGCCTAAATTGACTGAACACAGTAATAACATCAATCTGAACGAAGAACTATTCAAACGCGTAAAAGCAGTTTATGATCAAAAAGACCAATTAGCGTTGAATGGCGAACAATTAAAATTATTGGAAAACACTTATGATGGTTTTGTTAATAGCGGAGCTAACCTAAGTGCTCAAGACAAAGAAAAATATCGCGAACTATCTGCTCAATTAAGCACTTACTCTCTTCATTTCGGTCAAAATGTATTGAAAGCTACTAATGACTATGAAATGTTGATTACCGACAAAAAAGATTTGGACGGGCTTCCGGAAGATGTTGTTGCTGCTGCAGCTGAAAGAGCACAAGCTAAAGATAAACAAGGTTGGATATTTGACCTTTCTGCTCCCAGTTATATCGGTTTTATGAAGTATGCAAAAAATAGAGATCTTCGCAAAGAACTTTATTTGGCATTTAGTAATAAATGCACCGGCGGAAAATACGATAACATTGGAAACATTCATGGAATTATCAATACGCGTTTGGCTATTGCGAACTTAATGGGATATAAAACCTATGCAGATCAAGTACTTCGTAAGCGTATGGCAGGCAATACAACCAACGTAATGAACTTGTTAGACGAACTTTTACATGGATTTGAACAATCTGCTTATCAAGAAGCAAAAGAAGTGCAAGGTTTTGCTATCGGTTTCGAAGGAAAAAACATAGATCTTATGCCTTATGACTGGTCTTATTATTCTAACAAATTGAAAGATGCTAAATTCAACTTGAATGATGATATGATCAAACCTTATTTCGAATTGGAAAACGTAAAGAAAGGCGTATTTGGTTTAGCAACCGACCTATATGGAATCACTTTTAAGAAAAATACAAAGATACCTGTTTATCATAGTGAGGTAGATGCATACGAAGTATTTGATAAAGACGGAAAATACTTGGCTGTATTATACACAGATTTCCATCCTCGTGCAGGAAAACGTCCGGGAGCTTGGATGACTTCCTATCAATCTCAAGAAATAAGAAATGGAAAAATGATTCGTCCACATGTTACGATCGTTATGAACTTTACACGTCCGGCAGGAAATAATCCGGCACTATTAACTTTCGACGAAGTAGAAACTTTCCTTCATGAATTCGGACATGCTCTGCATGGAATGCTTGCAAATACTACTTATGCAAGTATGTCGGGAACCAGCGTTTATCGCGACTTTGTAGAACTTCCTTCCCAAATCATGGAAAACTTCTTGATAGAGAAGGAATACTTAGATATGTTTGCCGTACACTACAAGACAGGTGAAAAAATACCTCAAGAATTAGTAAACAAAATCATCGCTGCTGCTAATTTCAATGTGGGTTACTTATGTCTTCGTCAATTAAGTTTTGGTTATGTTGATATGGCTTACCATACTATTACAACTCCATTCTCGGGAAATGTGGAAGAATTTGAAATCAATGCCACCAAACCTACCCTTATTTTACCTGTGGTAGAAGGAGCTGTCGTTTCTCCTACTTTCAGTCATATCTTCTCAGGAGGTTATGCAGCAGGATATTATTCTTACAAATGGTCGGAGGTATTAGATGCCGATGCTTACGCTTTGTTCCAAGAAAAAGGAATTTTCAACCAAGAAGTAGCTTCTTCTTTCCGCGAAAACGTTCTGTCTAAAGGTGGAACTGAAGATCCAATGGTATTATACCAACGCTTCCGTGGACATAAACCTACGAGCGAGGCATTAATGAAAAGAAGTGGAATTATTAATTAA
>DAIPZW010000228.1:0-3331 GCA_036781965.1 Bacteroidales bacterium | reverse complement strand
TCATGGACGCGGATGGCGAAATCGCACTGCCCGTTGCGATTAGACAAAGTTTTCTTTCTCCCTTCTCCTTGTTCCTTTCTGCTTTCTCCATTAGTTGATTAATTCCCCCAATTCATAGTGTCATACGGACTTGAACTTTGTGTATATTTTAAGTCTCTCAACATAGAAGCATTGACGGATATAGTAAAGGTATAAGATTTGTATGGACCTACGGGCATAAAAGAAGCAGACATATTCCAACAATGCAAATCACGAGAGACAGAACAATTCATGGTTACGAACTTCTTAGCTTCGAAATCATAATTTGTGCTGAAATTCAAGTTCCAATTCTTTGTCGGTTTGATATTTCCATTTATCGCGAGGGTTTGTGTCCACTTGTAATCATATTCCTTTTTTTCTTTATTGAACTTACTATAGTCATAAGAGAAACCTAAACCATAAGCGACAGTTAAACTCCAAGGAATATCGGGAACCCAATAACCATTGGCATCTCTTTTTAGGTCATCTCCTTTCTTTGGCTGACGTAAACGGGTGGGACTTCCATCTTCTTCCCCTTGCTCTTGATTATCTCCTAAAGAAGAAGGAGGACTGGGGTCTTCATCGTCTTTATCTTTGGAAAACCAGCTTTTGATAACGGCATTATTAAAGGTATAAGAAAACGAAGTGTTAGTTCCTCTAAAACGTCCGATTCCTTTTCCTGCTTCCCATCGAGGAATATCAACTCGAGTTCCGTTTTCGTCATACGTATAAGTGTCAAAGCTTCCCGAAGCGGCAAATGTTTTATTTCCAAACTTAAGCCGAAGGGAAGCGGATAAGTCGGACCATTTGAATTGTTTAGCAAGAAAGTTATAACTCATTCGAAGACTTAATTGATCGATGAGAGTTATCTTTTTTGTCGAATCTGTTCCCGCTATCGGCACCTTCATTTCTATATTATTATCGAGTGAAAAAGAAAGTAAAGCCGTTTCTCCCGCATTAGGTACGGAAAAGATTCCATTCTCATAAGGAGAATAAGTATCGCTTACTAATTCCCCATAAGCATTATAATAATGATAGGTCTTGTAATATCCGAAACGAGGATCAGTAAAATCAGGAGCCCCTGAAAAGCTAACCGAAGGAGTAAGAACGTGTCTTATCTGAGTGCTTTTGGCTTTATCTCCGAAGATAGACCAAGGTTTATAAAAACCATATAGTTTAGTACTTGCACTGATAGAACCCGAAAAATCAAAAACGCGCTTAAATCCATAAGTAGTATCTACCACCATTGTGGTTTGATTGATTTGATCATATCCTTTTTCCACAGAAGAGAAATACCAACGCTCATTATAATCTATTTGAGGTGAAATATTAAGGTATTTGAATAGATTAAAAGTCGCGCTTACCTTTATTTTATGATTCACTCCGTTTCTCCAATCCTTAATTAGGTTTTTACTTAAGATTTTATCTTCGGGAGCAGTTACGGAATTAGATAATTGTCCGCTATATCCGACACGAATATTTTCATACCAGCGTGCTTCTCCTACTTGTTCTTTTCTTTTAAAAGGATAAACATCCCGCATGGTTACACTTAAACTAGGCAAGGTTGCTGATATGGTTTTATTTCTTGAACTTTGAGTCAAAGCTGCATTTAGATTTATCGAAAAAGGAGAGTTTGGAAACCTATATCCGAAGTTTACACTTGATTTCTTCTCATTTTCAGTTAGCCGATCTGAATAAATCGCATTCAAATCTCGTCTGTTATAAGAACTAGTAGTAAAATCTACACTTGCAGAAAAGGTAGAAAAAGGATTTGCTTTGGCGTCTTGGGAGTGTCGCCATAATATTCTGAAGTCATTGCTTTTGTAATAATCTTCATCCACGTCTTTTTCGCCATTAACAGTGACTACATAGTCAGCTTCGAGGTTTCCTGAAAACTTATATCGCTTCTTATATTTAGATTTTGCTCTTACTGCCCAAGAACCTTTGGTATAAATATCTCCTGTTAAGGCTAAATCCACATAATCACTAAAAGCAAAATAATAACCTCCGTTTTGAAGAGAAAATCCTCGCTTCAATTCATCTCCATAAGAAGGAATAATGACTCCGGAAGAATAGGTTTTTGAGAAAGGAAAGAATCCAAAAGGAACAGCAATAGGCAAAGGAACATCTTCTATTACTAAATGAGCAGAGCCGAATATAATATCCTTGCCGGGTCTTACTTTTGCTTTGTCTAAATGGAAGTAATAGTGAGGATGATCGTGTTCGTCACAAGTTGTATATCTTACATCTTTCATAAAAAGAACATCATCATCTCTCTTTTTAGTCTTTCCTCCGGTTACGTAGCCTTCTCCTTGCTGAGTAATTACGTCGGTAATAAACATTTTCTTGGTTTTGAAGTTATACCGAGCTTGTTTCATCTCATATTGAGTTTCTCCTTCTACGAATATAGGATGTCCGAATTCATCTCCAATAGAATCTAATCCGAAAGTTGCATATACTAAACTCTGATCGGCATCGATTTCGATATATTCTCCGGTAAGATTCATATTTTTATATTTAACATCTCCTTCTCCATAGAGATAAAGCATGTTCTTGCCATCCAAAACCATAATCATAGAGTCTGTCGCAGTATAAGCAATAGGAGCATCGATGGCATTCTCTTTTTTCTTGATAGAATCTTGAGGAAGTTCTTCCGGCTTAGCAATGGAATCAATAGGGAGTTCAATATTTCCTAATGTATTGTCTTCCTCTGTCCGTGTAATACCTTGAGTTATTCCTTTTTGCCAAAAGAAAGAAAGAACTACGATAAGGCTTATGAAACAATACTTTTTAGTCATTCCTATTAATTGGTTTACGAGAGAAACATAGTTACAAGTTCATCAAATCGAGCAAGAGAGTCTTTCCCGTATTTAGCTAATCCTTTTCTTATTTCATCTATGCTTTTCTCTTTGTCTAGTTTTGTCTTAGAAAAAAACTTATCAGCTAGACAAATTATCTTTTCTTCATTGGAAATAGGAAGCATATCCCGACAAGGAATCGGAAGCTGTCTTTCTTGAATCTCTTTTTTAGTAATGCCTGAACCTGTGTGTCTTTCAGATACTAAGGCATGTTTATCCAAATTTTCCTTTCTTAGCATGTCTGCTCCTAAATATCCGTGACAAATATAAGGGAAGTCTCCCAAACAATCAATTTCGAGAGCGTAAGTTTGGCAAATACCTATATCATGAAGCATAGCAGCTTCGGAAATAAATTTTTTATCCAAATTCATTTCGGGATGTATGGATGCAATTTCTAATGCTTTCTCTTTTACAGAGGTGCTGTGAGATAACAAGATACGGTATAAATCGCTCTT
>DAIPZW010000227.1:0-3341 GCA_036781965.1 Bacteroidales bacterium | reverse complement strand
TAATCAAAAATAATTTTTTGATTTATTTGATATGAAAATCATCCGCATCCATCCAAGCAGGGAACTTGGTTCTGAAACGATTTAAGGCTTCTAAGCTGAAGGTTTCCGTGATGATATGTTCTTTTCCGTCTTCTGTTTTTTGCATGATTTGTCCTTTGTAATCAATGAATACGGAATCTCCGGAATGTTCATTGCCGTGAATGTCTTTTCCGACTCTGTTTACGGCAGCCACATAAGCCATGTTTTCAATAGCTCGGGCTTTTAATAAGGTAAGCCAAGCATGTTTGCGAGCAGAAGGCCAATTGGCAACTAAAAGTAGTACGTCGTATTCATTATTCTTATTACGCAACCATACCGGAAAGCGCAAATCATAACAAATAGCCAAGCGAACGTTCCATCCTTTATGAGGTACAACAACTATTTCGTCGCCTTGAGTAAATATTTCTTGTTCTCCTCCCATGCGAAACAGGTGTCTTTTTTCATAATAATAAGACTCTTCGGGAGTGATAAAGAATGCTCGATTATAGAAGCTATCAGTGCCTGGATCGCGGGCAAGAATACTTCCACAGATGGCAAATTGATAAGTATTAGCCCATTGTTTGATGGTTTGTAAAGTCTTTCCGTATATATCTTCTGCATGTTTTTTTGCATTCATCGAAAATCCTGTAGAAAACATCTCAGGAAGTAATATTAAATCGGTTTGTCCGGCAAGCGGTTTTAGGAGTTCCTCTGTCCGTTGAAGGTTTTTTTCTTTGTCTTCCCAATGAATGTCCATTTGGACTAAACTTACTTGCAACTGATCCATACGATTTTTGAAGTATATCCTATTAAATATCCAATAAACCTACCGGAAGTTCCATCGAGATTATTTTCTTGCTCTCGTCAATATGCGTAATGAATTGTTCATTAACCGGAATCAGGATTTCACCTTTTGAGCCTTCTATTACAAATAAGGTATTGATAGTAGATTCGTCTACTTGAACGATTTCGCCCAATTCGCCGAAAGCTTTATCTTCTACTTTGAAACCAATAAAGTATTCCATCGTGAGAGCGTCTGATGCGCTTCTTTCTTGAATGTCCTTTTTAGGGAAAAAGACCTCTTTATTTGCCAAAGCTTTTACTGCTTCGTCCGAGTTGAGGTTTTTCAATTTGACTAAAGCGGTCGTATTGGCTGTGAAGCGGTATTCTTCCAACTTAAAGGGCACCATAATCCCATCCATTTCGCAAATTAAGAAAGGAGCGTCTACTGAATCGAAAGAATCATCCGTAAAAGAGAATGAGATTTCACCTTTTACTCCATGCGGTTTATTGAATTTACCTATCTTTTGCAGGTTATCCTTGTTTATCATGCTTCTTGTTGATTAAATACGGGTAATTCTTGCGCCTAAAGCGTTCAAACGTCTGTCAATATCCTGATAACCTCTGTCTATTTGCTCTATATTGTGAATCCGACTGGTTCCATTCGCACTCATAGCCGCTATAAGCAAGGCGATACCTGCTCTAATGTCAGGCGAAACCATATCCGAAGCACGAAGTTTATAGCGTTTGCCCGAACCGATTACGGTTGCCCGGTGAGGATCACAGAGAATTATCTGAGCGCCCATATCTATTAGTTTATCCACGAAGAATAAACGGCTCTCAAACATTTTTTGATGAATAAGTACACTTCCGTTTGCTTGAGTAGCTACGACTAAAAAGACACTTAATAGGTCAGGTGTCAATCCCGGCCAAGGAGCATCGGCAATAGTCATAATAGAACCATCGATAAATGTATCTATTGAATAAGAATCCTGCTCAGGAATTAGTATATCATCGTTTTCTCGGACTATTTCAATGCCTAAACGTCTGAAAGCATCCGGAATAATGCCCAAATCATCGTAGGATACATTTTTTATTCTTAGTTCGGAGCCGGTCATAGCCGCCATTCCTATAAAACTGCCTACTTCAATCATGTCGGGAAGGATCGTATGCTCACAACCTTTAAGTGTTTTCACTCCTTGTATCGTCAATCGGTTGGAAGCTAAGCCTCCTATTTTTGCCCCCATAGCAATAAGCATACGGGTAAGTTGTTGCAAATAGGGTTCACAAGCGGCATTATAGATGATTGTTTCGCCTTCCGCCAAGACAGAAGCCATTAAAATGTTAGCAGTTCCGGTTACGGAGGCTTCTTCAAGCAACATATACGTTCCCTTTAAGCCTTGTGAAGTTACTTCGTACAAGTGTTTATCTTGATCGTAACGGAATTCCGCTCCTAATTTCTGTATTCCTAAGAAATGGGTATCTAATCTTCGGCGACCTATCTTATCTCCTCCGGGTTTGGGTATAAGTGCATACCCGAAACGGGCAACTAAGGGACCGATAATCATAACAGATCCGCGAAGAGAACCACTTTTCTTAAAGAACTCTTCCGTCTTCAGGTATTCCAAATCAACATTATCTGCCTGAAAAGTATAAGTTCCGGGTGAAGGATGGTCTATTTTAACTCCCATCTCTCTTAAAAGAATAATCAGATTGTTTACATCTAATATATCAGGGATATTATGTATCGTTACTTTCTCTGAAGTCAGTAGGGTAGCGGAGATAATTTGCAAAGCTTCGTTTTTTGCGCCTTGTGGAGTGATTTTTCCTGACAGTTTGTGCCCTCCTTCTATAATAAATGAAGCCATAATGTTGGATATTCTTTATTTATTCTGCTTTTTAGACAGATTTTTGTTTTTTCTTGAAAGTATATCTTTGGATTCGGTCAGTTTGATTGACGATTCGTCCAATGAAATAGCGCCTTCGGATAGTTCTTGCAAGTCTTTAAGGATTTTGCTGTCATCTACAACCTCTTTATTCCAAGTCAAGAATGATTTTTTCATGTGATTAGCCAATAATCCTATCAAATGATCCTTTTGTTCTCCATTTTCGTAGTGAGTTGCTCCCTTAATCATATCTTCAAGATTGCGACCATAATGTTTATATCGGATACGTCCTTGATTATAAGGAAGCTTGGGAGGTTTTCTGTACATATCTTCTCGTTTAACCACTTCATAAGGATAGTCAATGTCCAAAGCAAAATCGGACATAATCGCCAAATGATCCCAAAGAATATGTTTGAAATTGTTTACGTCGCGCAAATGAGGGAACATATTTCCCATAATAGTAATAATTGCATTGGCGCAAGTAGTCCGCTCTTCCCGGTTTTCTATAGAAATGCAATAATCCACCATATTTTGGATGTTACGTCCATATTCTGGCAGGGCTAATTGTTTCTCTTTTGTGTTATATTTTAAATGTTCCATTCTATTTTCTAAGTATTGAAAAGTAAAGATAGATTTCTTGACTGAAGACGCCGCAAA
>DAIPZW010000226.1:0-3387 GCA_036781965.1 Bacteroidales bacterium | reverse complement strand
CATTTTAGTAGAATCTAGAAATCCCAACGTAAGATCTACTTGATTACCTCCCAGAGTAGTATCCGCCCAAAAGTGTAAATTATTAATGGAAGACTTATAATAACCTTGATTTTGGAGTAAACGATTGGCTCGCTGCCTTTCCGATTCCAGTTTCTCCATATTAAAGATATCATTTTCCTTTATTAGGGATCTGAAATCAGATGGAATGTTACTAGATCTTCTTCTATTATTATTTCTGGGGCGAGAAGTGCTGTCTCTTCTTGCCGGTCTTGTTCCGAATGTACCTCCTTCTCTTCTTCTTGAACCCGGAGTCGGAAGACTTATCGTATAATTCCTGATACGGTAAGGATCATTACTTACGACCGTATAAGTAACATTTGCTTTTTTATCTAAAGTATCTACTTCAGAAGTAACCTCAGCATTGAGATAACCAAGATTTTTCATTTGAAGAGTAAGTTCAGTTTCGGAAAGAGGGACTAAACTTCTTCTAAAAATAACAGCCGGCTCGCCCATCTTACGAATAGTTTTCTTGAACCAGGAGGAATCACTATCTACGAGGTTATAAATGCCCACTCCGAACTTAGAGCTGTTAGGAAGTTGCTGGACATAATCCAATAGCTCGTTTCCTGTGGCGCCTTCTCCCTTTACATCTATCTTGACTTCGTTCAAAAGATATTCTCCGTCAGGAACATATTTGGTTGTATTACATGCGCTTGTAAGAATAAGCAAGTAGATGCAAAAGATCCCTGTTATGCGTGAATATGTAGTGGTTTTTACTTCCCTCATTGTTCTTTGTTTTCTGTTTCTTTTGTGTCTTCTTGCGGTTTTTCTTCTTTTGGCGGAGTTGCTTCTTGTGATCTTTCTCTAGAAGGTTGCCTAGAAGGAGACATTGGTTGTTGTTGTTTACCGAAGCTACTGAACAAATCACTAAAACGTTTCCCGGTTCGTTTATAAACTAAGCCGATTCCGTTGGTTCTTTCTGCCATTTCGAAATATTGATTATTGGCAACGCTATAAGCTTTAAGAACTAAATTCCCTGTAGCCACTAATTTATATTCAATAGTAAAGTCTCCGGTGAAACTTTGCGATTGATCATTATGATAGCCCAATGTACTAGTCAATGTGAGTCGGTTATTGAATAAGTTGGTCGATATGTTTACGTCCATATCATCAAAATTTCCATCTTCAGCATTGATATTTGTATCTACACTCCAATTATCACTCAATACATTAGAAAACAGAGCATTTAATCCCGTTGAAGCCAAAGACCCTATGGTATTGTTACTGCTAAGAGAACTACTTAAATCCGGAGGCATAAAGCGTCCTAGAGCCAATAAATAAGCTAATTGTAAAATTTTATCATCATCCGTGTAAAGAAGACTTTCAAATCGCCGTTGTATCTCTTCACTTTCATTCGGTAAGGTAATATCGTAGATGATTTTTATATCATTCATTTTATCCATACGACCATCTACGGCAACTGTACAACGAACAGGCACGCGTGTCGTAGTCATTCCTAAGTTTTCGAAACCTTCATCCAAAGTAGTTAGGTCTGCCCGAAGATTATACTCGGCAATAATATCAACTCCCGTAGCAAGTGGATCGCCATTAAAGATAACTTTTCCACCTTCTTCGACAGTAAAAGTTTTCTTAGTAATACCCGCAATAGATACTATAGCCTTTCCTGATTTAATCGTGTAATCTCCGGCAAGAGACATTAAAGAAGAAGTTAAATCATAATCAACTGAAATAACTCCATTACCGGTTACTTTAGCAAAATCGCCGGAAGCCGGAAGATAAACAATTCCCATTTTCAAGCTCTCATCTAAATTGACAGTAAGATTCATACGCATGGGAAAATCAAAGGAAGCAGTTTCTATAACTCTTTCTTCTTGCGCAAGAGCATCTAAATCTTCGCCTTCGGAATTAATGAAAGTAATACTTGTATGCCTTTGTGCTGTACTAGCCATAGTCGGCATATTAATCATAATGGAAGAATTTTCGGCATGAGAGAAATTTCCGCCTAATATCCATTCGCCTTTACTTTCCGTAATGGTTAATCCACCGTTTACTTTCAAATTTCCATAAAAGAGACTATCCGTTTGATGAGCATTATTCATTACTTGAAAATTTCTCATTCCAATTCTAATATTCGGTTTGAGATTATTAAACTGATTATGGGTGATTTTACCTCTAGCGGTTAAAGAATTATTATTTTCATCTGTCAAACGGAAACGGTGAATGTCAATTTCATTAGGCTCAATAAAGATAGAATCGCTGGTCGTATAAAGAACGTTCAACATGCTTATTCCTATCTTGGCTTGATCAAAGTAAGTATAACCTTTAATAGTCGGATTACTTAATTTGCCGGATACTTTTATATCTGCATTCGCACTTCCGTCCATTCCATATAATGTTCCCTCCATCATATCCTCCAACCATTCCAAACGAATATCTCGAACGGTGGCTTCAAGGGAAATAGAATCCCTTTCGGGCAGATAAAACCCGGATATAACCGATTCTTTTCTATTTTCATGGTTTAGCGTTGCCTTTAAAGCAATTGCATTTCTTCTTGTACTATAACCGCTTCGCAAAGCTAAGTTACCAATATCATTATCTGCGAAGACAATATTATTAATTTGGAAATCTCTTGTTAAGAATACAGGAGTTGTCAAGAGCCTTTTCGCAACAAATTTGCCGGTTGCTTCTCCGGAAATAGGAACATCCGTAGTCTTCATGGCACCAAGCAGGGTTCCTATTTGGAATTGATTGATATTTAATTTAATACTATCTTCCGGATTTTCGGAAACTACTCCACTTAGGTTGATATATTCATTGATTCCGTGATCTATCCTGAAATTATCGATGGAATAAGCCTTCTCTCGAACTTCTATAAAGGATTCGTTGATATTAAAATAGGTGTCATTAACAACTAACATGGAAGGATTTAAAATAATATCCATATCGGGAATAGAACCTCGAACAGGTATGAATTTTATTTCAGCATTTAGGCTGCCGTCTACATCATAAAGTTTAGATTTATTATCGGCATTGATAATCAAAGAAAGATTCGTATCCTGATTGGAAGCTAATAAACTGACTTGTATGGTGTCTGATTCCATATATTCAGTATAGGCACTTAATAATAGTTCAAGATTATCCTTTTCATTCTTATAACTACCAATGAATACGGCAGAGTCCGGAATTTCCGAGTCAATTTGTAAAATGCCGGAAAGAGAATTTACATTTTGAAGGTCAAAACGGAAGTTTAGTCTTTGATCAAAAGCATCTTTATCCTTCGGATTGACTTTAACTCCTTCGAAAAGGACAGGAAAAGCCTCTATGATGGATTCTTTTAAGCCGTTAAAAGTGAAAGCTCCGGCAGCA
>DAIPZW010000225.1:0-3387 GCA_036781965.1 Bacteroidales bacterium | reverse complement strand
ATTTCACTTCCTCCTTCGGGATTTTTAAGCGTACATATCTGAAATACATTCGGATTGTCCCAGCCTTCCTTCAATGCGGAGTGAGAAAAGATAAAGCGAGTCGGTTCTTCAAAACTCAACAACCGTTCTTTGTCCTTCATAATCAAATCGTAAGCAGAAACATCATCCGAATCTTCTGAATTTCGTTTTAACGAAGGGTCAACCATGCGTTTTTTCTTCTTATCAATAGCAAAATAGCCCTCGTGAATGCGATCGGCACTATCTTGCTCCAAGTAACTGAAATAACTTGGAAGATATGCTTTATGAACATGGCTTACATCCGTGGCTTTCAGATAATCGTTATATTCTTGTTGGAAAAGATCCAGAAAATCATTTTTCGCATTGTTGTACTCTTCTTCGAATATTTTGGCGTATTCACCCTGCTCTTCTTCTCCGGTTTCGTTGTAAACACGATATTTTTCTACCGAATCAATAAAGAAGAGTGTCAACACTTTAATACCTTTATCGAAAAGTTGTTTCTCTTTCCTCAAGTGTGATAATATCGTTTCCCGAATTTGTATCCGCCGGAATGTACGTTCATCGTGATCATTCAATATATCTCCCGGAAAAATCTCTTTTCCGCCAACAACAATTTTATTTTGCGCTCCGTTGATCTCTTCTATCATAAGATTACGATAGGCAGGCATTTCACCCGAAAGTTCATATAGATTGCTCCCTTGTGTTAACTTCTTCCGAACTCGTTTAACGCCTTGCGAACCACGCTGCTCAAATTCGATTAATGCCAAGGGCGGTTTTGTCGAACTCAAAACAATCTGCTCCAAATACAGATAACCGGTTGTTCCTGTAGAGCCTTTCAGATTGATCCCTTTTACCTGTATCTTTTTTACTAATCGTTGATTATAGGCATCGAGAGCATCCAAGCGATATACTTTGTTGTATTCAACCCGGTGAGTTGCCGAATAACGTAAAGTAAATAAAGGTTTGAAATCTTGCATGCTTTCGAGCGTTTTCTTTCCATCTACCGATTGCGGTTCATCGATAATCAATATCGGATTGGTTTGAGAAATAATCTCAATGGGCTTTCTTGTTCCGAATTGGTCAAGTTCCTGATAAATTCGCGAGCATCTGCGCCACGAGCATTGAACGCTTGTGTATTGATAATCATTACGCTAATCCGATTGTCCGAGGCAAAGTTTTCAATATCTTGTGGACTGCTTGAATTGTATATAAACGGAGCAATTTTATGTCCGTATAATTCCTGAAAATGGTCTTGCGTTACTTGGAATGATTTGAATACTCCTTCGCGAATAGCAATACTCGGCACAATGACAATATATTTACTCCAACCATATTTCTTATGAAGTTCGTACATCGTTCGGATATAAGTATAGGTTTTACCCGTACCTGTTTCCATTTCAATGGTCAGGTTATATCCAGTATTTGTACCTGCCGGACGTTCTATGCGTTCACTTGCGTGTATTTCGTTCTGACCTTGCACCTTCTTTAGATTTTCCAGAACTTGCGATTCGGGAATTTGTATCGAACTGTTCCGATAGCCAATCCCTTCCAAAACATCTTGCTCAAACTGTAGCGTAATTTCTCCAGTAGCAAGCTGTTTGGCTTTTTTGATAATCTCTTTGCTTCGCTCAAGCGTAAAACGATTTGTCTTCAAGGGTTGTCCTGCAAAACAATCGACTACGGCTTTGACGGCATCTATCTGGAATTGTTGTTCTTTAAATTGGAGTTTCATCTGCTTGCTCTTCTTTTGGCCTAGGAATTTTCACAATAAATTGTTCACCTTCTATATCATTGATTAATTCAATATCAGGCTGTTCTGCTATTGCTCGCTTTATTCCTGATCCAAGTCCACTAAACGGCATTGTATGTGAACTAAATGCGACTAATTGGTTGTTTCGAATAACCGGGTTTCCATATTTTATATCTTCTACAGTTAGACTGTTCGGCAATTTCCCTGGACTTATAATTTCAACTCTATCATCGAATATTAATATACGAATAGGAGAGTTTTTAAAATAATCTCTGTGCACAAGCGAGTTCTGCGCTAATTCAATTAATGCGATTTCGGAAATTTCTAGAACCCCTGTAGAGTTAAATTCCTGTCCAGCTTGCAGATATTTTAAATTTGTCTTGAGAAACCCCATAGCTTCATTGAATAATTGAGGAATAGTTCCCCGAAAATCAGCGGGCTTGCTTCTATATTGTGTGCTCGAAATGTCATTTCCTATGAACGAAACAGCTTTTATTGTAAATGCTGGTTTTATATTTTGGGGGTCATTCCCGAAAAACAAAAGTCCCGCTAACGATATTTGTCCATTACGCAATATTCTTTTGGCATTTAATGCTTGTTCAAATGTCAATCCTTTTTCTTCATACGTTTGCCCAAATTCTTTTTTGAAATAATCAGCGAAAGCCTCTTTATTTACATCGTCAATGCTTGTTCCATAAACTTCCATTTCATCAGCTAATAGATTACTACTACTCTGGAATAATCGCATAATTTCCGCATTGTCTGTCAGCAAGCGTTTATTTGAGCCTTGTTTGATATAAATTTCACCTTTCGCCGTTTTGTATGGTTTATTAATTCCTTCTTGAATATGTACGATCAAGATATTTTTCTCAGATTGTTCCACATCAACTTTGACAACCTCTGTCGTAATATAAACAATAGGCTTTATATTATCTGCAATTTGAGAAACTGTTCTATCGTACTCTTCAATTTGCTCGGCAGACAATCCTTTTATTTCACCAGTAACATCTTCTACTCCCAGAAGGATAACTCCACCTAAAGAATTTGACATTGCAACAATTTCTTGGGCAACACTATCTTTATGTGGAAGAAGTTCCTTAAATTGCACCTTGCTTGTTTCACCGGTGCTGATTATACCTAACAATTCAACTGCATTCATAAATTTGCTACCTCCCATATTTTGTAAATGTTTCGTCTAATATTGAAAGCTTCCTTTCCGCCCTCCATTATACTAATGATTTTTTGTTGTATAGGTTGACGGTCTATGCCTCCTTTTTCGATCTTTATCTCTTTTCCATTAATATACTCACAAGCTACCACCATTTCACTATCACCTAAAACAGGAATGTTGGCATTGTGAGTTGCAAATATAAATTGCATTTCTCCTTTTAGCTTCTTGATTTCATGTATCACATCCTGATAAATGGTTTGGTTGTCCAAATCATCTTCGGGTTGGTCAATGATTAAAATGTCGTTTTCTTTTTGTGTCAGTAGGAAAAGAATTAACGCAGAAGCTCTTTGCCCTAAAGAGTGATCTTTTAATGGCTTATCTTCAAATTTTATAGTTAACCTATTCTCTACTTTGAAAGTAACTAAGTCGAAAAGGTTATTGACGAATC
>DAIPZW010000224.1:0-3394 GCA_036781965.1 Bacteroidales bacterium | reverse complement strand
CGTATTTTCATCATATACAAAAGCCACGACCTCCATATTATTAGGATTCCAAGTTTTACCGCCTAAAGAATAAGTAGACTCTGTTTCATAAATATCTTCTGCTTCTATAAAAGGAATAACTTCTCCCCAAGTTCCATTAACAGCATCTCTCAACACATGATTATGCACATATTTAGTAGGATCAGGAATAGATGCTCCACTTTGATAAGCTTCAATACCACTTTCAGTTATCCACAATTGAAGTTTCACTCCGGATAAAGAATCAACAGTTTCAATGGTGGAATTAACCTTAATCGTATTGCTCGCTTGTTCATATTCTACAGCAACATCCAATGAAAATTCTCTGTCTTCAAGGAAATCTTTTTCCAATCGCTTAATTACGTCTGATTCCCAATTTGAATAATTACCATATATATAGGAAGAAGCGTTTTTAGTCCGGCTAATCATTCCCGAAGGATACGCTTTTTGACTTTCTGTATAAAAGTAATCATGATACTCTTGAGCAAGTTCAGAATAAAGTTCCATTGGTTTTGCATAATGACCCGCATGCATACTTACTACTACAAATTGCTCTCCTAAATTAGCTTTTATTACTGCTGCCAAAGCAGCAGCTTGAGGACAGTTAGTACAAAGTTGCCCTGTAAACTCTTCTAATAAGACAGTTCTTGTCACTTCAATTTCGCCTACATGTATAGATCGATCTTTTTCTTCTATATCATCGCAAGAAGCAAATGCGAATGATAGATAAAACAATGCAATTAAGGCTCTGAAATTATGTTTGATAAATAAATGTTTCATCGTGCAAATATAATCAATTAAAACGTAAAACTATAATTTAATCTCACTCCGTGAGTTTGAGGAACCATTCGACAAACTCCTCCCGAACAATCATAACCGGCGCGGGTACGTCCATAACCCACTTGTACACGATGAGTTTTATAATTCCATACTCCCGAAAGCATATAATAATGTTCGTCGGTATCGCCTACATTATAATTATCCTGGACAGAAAACATCCAGCCCGGGGCAATCGACAGTTCCAACAATCCGAACAACCAATCTCCTTGATTACTTCTGTCCTTAACCGGAACGCTTTCATCCCCATCGTAATCACTTGCATGCAAATATTGAGCTTCAGCACGCAAAGTTAATTTCTTATTGATGTTATATTTTCCTTCTGCAATAAAAATATTGGAAGTAATCATACCTTCATCATGCCCTTGAACAACGGGATTGTAACGTTGATTCATATACATCAAATTCAATTTGAAATCTTTAGTAATTTTTTTATCTATATCGATATTGATGTCTTGATAAAACGTTTCATCTCCCCATTTGAAGAAAGAAGATTTGTATTCATCTCTTCCTTTATGACCTGTACCTTCTTTATATTCTCTGTCAATATCACGAATATGTGAAGCATTCAAACGAACAGTTGTTCCATATTTACCTCCCAAAGCTGTACCTTTCTTAAAGTTATAAGAAAATTCTCCTTGAAAAGCCCATTCTCCATCAGGTTGAGTGGCATAAGGATAAAGAGCAGCTAAAGCATAAGTATGTTGTTGTGAGAAAGCCGGCAAGTGGTTAATAAAAGAAGAGGTTCCTTGCATGGATCTTTTACTTCTAAATGCCATATTATCACTGCGTTTTGCTTGAAGCATCCCTGTTATTCCTCGTTTAGAATAAGTAAGCGAAAGCATAGTGGCTTGTCCTTTGTGATAAATATATGAATTTTCAAATCCGGGATCATTTGCTTTGATAGCATGCTCCAATAATACACTTACATTGTCTTTTTGAAAACGAGTGCGAATATCAAAAGCTCCCACATTCTCAGGAAGATTCAATCTATATTTAGAAGTAACGGTTTCACCTGGATTTATTTCTTCTGATACTGTATAAAATACATCTTCGTCCGATTCATGTTTCGTAACCCAAGAAGCACCAACAGACCAATAAATATTATTATCTTGAAAACTTTTAATCCATTGATCTAAACTAAATTCAGCATCAGCTCCAAAAACGAATCCACTGTTATAATCATAATAGGCTTTTTGAGTACCACCAAGCACTTTTAGGTCTACTCCTTTGTAAGGACTATATTTAATACGACCTCCCATCAAAGAATTATCGATTCCAAGATTGCGTTCTTCATACGTTCTTAAAATAAATCCGCTACCGAACTGATCGTAGATACTACCTCCGGTCAATTCCAAGTTTTTATATTTCCAAGTAACGAAAATATTTCCCAATCCCCAACCTTTAAAATCATTTTCATAGCCGGGCAATGGCCATTCGGTCAAATCTAATCGCAAACCTGCAAAAACATTTTTGGATGTTAGGTTTAAATTAAGGTAAGTATTATTCATAAAATCCAAACCCGAACCATCTTTGTCGTTTTCGACCAAGTTGTCCATTTGGAAACTTCCTGTCAGGTAAGTTTCATCTCCTAACTTAATTTGAGCTACCCCATTTAATAAAGGAAGTAGAGCAAATAAAGCGCACAATAATAAACTTTTATTCTTCATCGATCAGTTCTCTAATTTTTTCTATAATGTGAGTTTCTGAACCGTCAGTATATCCATAACGGGTTTCTATGATATTTCCTTTTCCGTCGAAAATGATTACGGTAGGAGGAGTATGTGCATTCAATGCTCGTTTAAGATCACCATTCGGATCTAATAAAACTTCATAATCCCAGCCGAAACGATCTGCTAAAGGTTTTACTCTATTCACATTTTGAGCTTCATCAATAGAAACCGCAATTAGTTTCATTCCTGTTTCTTCTTGCCAATCTTCATACACTTCATTAATTGCGTTTAGTTCTCGCAAACAAGGTTTACACCAAGTCGCCCAAAAACTAATAACGAAAGGCTTTCCATCATTTTCGATTTCAGCCGTATTGATAGTCTTTCCATCAATATCTTTTAGGGTTATCGAAGGCAGTTGTTGCGCACTTACATAAGAAGTAACACATAAAAAAGAAATGAATAAATACAATGCTTTTTTCATAAAATTATAGTAATTAATAGTTTGTTTTTCATGTTTCAATTTGGACTGAATGCCTTATTACAAGGTTTAAATATCAAATGAATTCCATTCTCACTTTATATACATCCAAAGTCGCAAAAGTACAAAAAAAATAAGACCTTAGCATAAAATAAAGAAAATAATTAAGGAAAGGCATGTTAAAATAAAATAAAGACTAAATATCCTTCAAAAAAACAAAGGGAATATAAAGTGAAAATTTCGTAAAGTTGAAAGTTATAAAGTATTGAATGTTCAACGTTGAATGTTTAGTGCTTAGTTAATGAAAAACATAAAATAAGCATATATTTTATCCTCAAAAAAATAAAGTTTATATTTTTGAAAATAAAGGACATTTTTCCAAAAATAA
>DAIPZW010000223.1:0-3397 GCA_036781965.1 Bacteroidales bacterium | reverse complement strand
ACCTAAAACAATCTTTTTGCCTTAAAAGACTAATGCCTATTAAAACTGAATAAAAAAGGCCCCTGTGAAGTGGGTCTTTTTTGTATTTTAAGGGTTTCTTTGTATATTTGCAGGCTTAAAAAAAGAAGACTTATCTATAAATGAAGAATATAAGAAATTTTTGTATTATCGCTCATATCGACCACGGTAAATCTACGCTGGCAGATCGTTTATTGGAATATACTAAAACAGTAGAAGCAAAAGCTATGCAGACGCAAGTTTTGGATGATATGGACTTGGAGCGTGAAAGAGGCATTACAATCAAAAGTCATGCTATCCAAATGAAATACAATCATAATGGAGAAGAATATATATTTAATTTGATAGATACTCCGGGGCATGTAGATTTCTCTTACGAGGTTTCCCGCTCCATTGCAGCCTGCGAAGGTGCATTGCTTATCGTAGATGCTGCGCAAGGAATCCAAGCTCAAACTATTTCTAACCTTTATATGGCAATTGATAATGATTTGGAAATTATTCCAATCTTGAACAAAATCGATTTGCCTCAGGCTATGCCCGAAGAAGTAGAAGATCAGATTGTAGATCTATTAGGATGTGATCGTTCGGAAATAATAAGAGCCAGCGGAAAAACAGGAGAAGGAGTTTTTGATATATTAAATGCAATAGTAGAAAAGGTTCCTGCACCAAAAGGAGACCCGGAAGCTCCCTTGCAAGCACTTATCTTTGACTCGGTGTTTAATCCATTTCGAGGTATTATTGCTTATTTTAAAATATTAAACGGAAGCATCAAAAAAGGAGACCTAGTAAAGTTTGTTGCGACCGAAAAAGAATACGAAGCAGACGAAGTAGGAGTCTTAAAACTAAATATGTTTCCTCAAGCAGAGGTTTCTTGCGGAAATGTAGGTTATATCATATCCGGAATCAAAGTATCGAAAGAAGTAAAAGTAGGGGATACGATTACACATGTGAAGCGTCCTTGCGAAAAAGCGATAGAAGGATTTGAAGAAGTCAAACCGATGGTCTTTGCCGGTGTTTATCCTATTGATCCTGAAGATTATGAAAACTTACGTACTTCTTTAGAAAAACTTCAACTTAATGATGCTTCATTGACTTTCCAGCCGGAATCTTCCGTAGCTTTGGGATTTGGTTTTCGATGCGGTTTCTTAGGATTATTGCACATGGAAATCATTCAGGAACGTTTGGACAGAGAGTTCAATATGGACGTTATCACGACCGTTCCGAACGTATCTTATAATGTATATGACAAACATAATAATTGTATTGAAGTACACAACCCTGCAGGCTTACCTGATCCTACTTTGATTGATCATATAGAAGAACCGTTTATTCGGGCATCCGTCATAACAAGTACCACTTATATCGGTCCTATTATGACTCTTTGTTTGGGTAAAAGAGGAATTTTGGTTAAACAAGACTATATTTCCGGCGACCGAGTAGAGATTATCTATGATTTACCCTTAGGAGAAATCGTTATTGACTTTTACGATAAACTGAAAAGCATTTCAAAGGGATATGCATCGTTTGATTATCAAATGTATGACTATAGACTTGCCAAATTAATCAAGTTGGATATTCTTCTAAACGGTGAACCTGTCGATGCTTTATCTACTTTGACACATTTTGATAATGCTGTCACTTTCGGAAGAAGAATGTGCGAAAAGCTAAAAGAACTAATTCCAAGACAACAGTTTGATGTGGCTATTCAAGCCGCTATTGGTTCCAAGATTATTGCTCGTGAAACCATCAAAGCACTACGAAAAGATGTAACTGCAAAATGTTATGGTGGAGATATTTCTCGTAAACGTAAATTGCTAGAGAAACAAAAAGAAGGAAAGAAAAGAATGAAACAAGTAGGTAATGTAGAAGTTCCTCAAAAAGCATTCTTGGCTGTCTTGAAATTAGATTAAAATTTCTGATAATACTGCCATCTTTCCATTACGGCTTGTACATAATGGGAAGTGTGCTTTCCACTTCTATAAAATCCGTTTTTTACGACAGGGTCTTGATAATATTCCGGTAGGTGTTTTAGTTTCAAAAATTCTTTTACATCGTCCCATCGATGAGGATTCTGGTCATATTTCTCAGCTAATGCTTGTGCATCATAGATATGTCCTGAACCGGCATTATAGGATGCGAGAATAAATTTGATTCGTTCGTTTTCGTCTTTAATATTTGAGAAAGCTTTATTGAGACGTTGGATTAATCCGACAGCAGCCTTAATACTTGACTCCGGTTTGTCCATGTCTTCGGGGCTTACACCAAACGCTTTAGCCGTTTTAGGCATTATGCCCATCAATCCCTTTGCTCCCGCCCAAGATTCTTTATCTAAATGAAACTTAGATTCCTGATAAGCGATGGAAGCTAATAGTCTCCAATCCCAATTTATCATTGATGCATATTCTTGAAACAAATAATCGTAAGGAGAAATCTGACCTTCTCCTATAATCGGTGCAGGAGAATCTCCAGGCAACTTACTCATTTCAAAATATCTCTTGATACGGGCTTGATAAGTCGGCGTATTAAAATTTTCTTCCGTCCAACTATTTATTTTTTCGCCTAATAAATTACTATTCTTCCTAACAGCCCAAGAAGAACGTTGAGGATGACTGATTTTTAATCGAATGTCTATTTTCGGGTAATAAGTTTTGTTCAATCTAGCTAGGTCTTCGTCACTAACTGTATAAGGAATTTCTCCATTGGATACCATTTCGATCAAATCTTCTGTAGTGATGGTATCTTTATTTACCAAATGAATCTGAATACCTCCGCTGATTTCTTCGTTTAAGTTAAGTAATCGCTTATGATACTTACTGTCTTCAATTACCCAAACGTCTTTTCCGACCAAATCCAATACATTATTTAATAGGTCGCCCTTCTTTTCTCCTTTTGGTTGAACCAATACTTGTTCATTAATGACTTCTCTGCCACAGTACAAGTATTTTTCTTTTCCTTCTAAGGTAATGGGAACAGTATAAGCGATTAAGTCTACTTCTTTATTATCCAATAATTCAAAAAGACGGTTCTCGCTTTCAGCTACAAGCAATTTTAAGGGAAGTTTAGCCGAATCAGAAAAGTTTTTCAAGAGTTCATATTCATAACCCATCTCTTCTCCTTTATACATAAAGTAACTCATTGAGCCGGATAAGGTAGCTGCCCTCAAGGTATCCCGTTTAATATTGTTTTTAGAAATAAATGCATGAACTTCCTCCTGTCCTTTGCGGCAAGAAGAACAAAACAAAGAAAAGGATAAGAGAATTAAACCAAGAAAAAAAGGATTCTTATTGTAGTTCATACCTAATTCGGTCTAAAATAAGAGGAATGTCCTCTTGTTTTATTCCGGCATTTAATAAATCGGGTATATCTGCTTGAAAAGCTT
>DAIPZW010000222.1:0-3413 GCA_036781965.1 Bacteroidales bacterium | reverse complement strand
ACCTACAAAAGAGAGAAATCGAGAGGTTGTCTTAACAAAGGCAACCTCTTTTCTTTTTTATTAAACCCGAAGAACTCATATTTTTTATGTAAGTTTGCAGAATAAAACAGAAAATCCATGAAGCGATTGGTTAAAGTACTCCTTATTGTGGCAATCCTTATTTTGCTTGTGATGTGTGTACTTAGTTTGATGGAAGGACAGTTGATAAACCCGGACGAGAACACAACGTTTCAAGAATTATTTGAGCCATGAAAATAGAAATCCCTAAGCATATTGATTTATCTCACCCCGAACGTTATATCTTAACGTTTGCAATCGAGAAAGAAAAGATTGGATTCTCCATTTATAGTCCGATCGAAAATGGTTCATTCTTTTATTATGCACCGAAAAAGTTTCCAACTGCCAATCTGCTGTCCGGATTTCAAGAGATACTCTTTGATAATGAGTTCTTGACGCTTCCTTTTCGGAAAGTCTATGCTTTGAATCGGACGGAGGCTTTTACTTTTGTGCCTTCTATCCTATTTAAGGAAGAGGATATTCCTTCTTATATGGACTTTCTTTTTGATAAAAATGAAAAGGTCTTGCATCATGCTTTGCCTTTTTATGATTTCACCACTTTGCATAGTATAGACAAGGAACTCTACGGTTTTTTGCAACGATCTTATGTAACGCTTACGTTTATTCATCATAGTGCGCCGATACTTTCTTATATAAAACTAAGATTGAAGACGGTTAATGCCAATAAAATGCTGATTAACGTCACCGATGAAGGTATTGATATGTTTTGTTTCTCACGAGATACTTTTGTTTTGGGTAATCATTTTTCTTGTAAAGAAGAGTCTGATGCAGTCTATTATATATTATACACTTGGAAGCAATTAAGCTTTGACCAAACCAAAGATTTCTTTTATATAACAGGTCATTTAGAAAGGCGTAAAAACATCATGGAAGCCTTGAAAGATTATGTTCATCATATCATTCCGCTAAATATTATCCCCGAAGCTCATTTTGAACAAATTGAAGTAGGGAATGTTCCGTTTGAACTAACAAGTCTAACTTTATGCGAATTGTAAGCGGTAAATATAAAAGCAGGCGTTTTGAAGTGCCTAAGAATTTTAAAGCACGACCTACTACGGACTTTGCAAAAGAAAACCTGTTCAATGTTCTTTCCAACCTGATAGATTTTGAAGACATGGAAGCTTTGGATTTATTTTCCGGTACGGGAAGTATTTCTTATGAATTAATCTCTCGCGGCTGCAAGGAAGTTGTCTCTATTGAAAAAGATTCTGCACATTATGCCTTTATCAAAAAAATAAAGGAGCAATTAAAGATGGAAAATCTGCTGACGATCAAAGGAGATGCCTTTAAGTATCTGGAAAACAACGGTCGTACTTTTGATTTTATCTTTGCCGACCCTCCTTATGCCTTAAAAAACTTGGCGCAAGTACCGGAAATCATCCTTAAAAACGATTTACTTAAAGAAGATGGTGTGTTTGTTATGGAACACCCTCAGGAATATGACTTTTCATCTCTTCCGTTTTTCTCCCAAAAAAGAGAATATGGCTCGGTCAATTTCTCTATTTTTATAAAAGAAAATAATCATGGGACATGAACATCCCTCGCATAGAGGACATAATCATTTACATCATCATCCAAGCGGAACAAAAAACATAGCACTTGCCTTTTTTCTCAACCTTGGGTTCTGTATCATTGAATTGATAGGCGGTATATTGACCAATAGTATCGCTATTCTTTCGGATGCATTGCACGATTTCGGCGATAGTATTGCTTTAGGACTTGCATGGGTCTTTCAAAAAAAATCGGAGCAGCAACCTAATGCCAAATATACCTATGGTTATAAACGTTTTTCCCTGCTGAGTGCCATCATTAATTCTTTGATTTTGCTGACAGGTTCGGTATTCGTATTGTATGAAAGTATACAACGAATAATGAGCCCTGCCGAAACCAATGCAATCGGTATGTTTTGGTTGGCTATATTGGGAGTGGCTGTCAATGGCTTTGCTATTCTTAGACTTAGAAAAGGAAGCAGTGTCAATGAAAGGGTTGTAAGTCTGCATTTGATGGAAGATGTTTTGGGTTGGATAGCCGTTTTAATTGCTAGTATCGTAATGATATTTGTCGATATGCCGATTTTAGATCCTATTCTTTCGGTATTGATTTCTTGCTATATATTATTTAATGTGTATCGCAACTTAAAAACAATTTTACACGTAATCCTTCAAGGAAACCCAGAGAATATCGACTCGAAAGAAGTGGAAAAAACATTATTATCCATACCGGAAGTTTCATCCATTCATGACCTACATATTTGGACAATGGACAATGAATATATTGTCCTGACTGTTCATTTGGTTTTGAAGGAAAAAATCACCCTCGAAGATCAACAACGCATCCGCTCGAAAGCACATTCTTTGATGGGAAAAATAAATATTAATCACAGTACCATAGAGATAGAGTACGAAGGAGAAAATTGTGAATGGTGCGAAGCAGAAATCTAGCATTTTTTCATTACCTTTGCACGATTTTTTTAATAACCCTTTGAAGTTTCTATCGAATTGTGTTGAAATTCCTAAGTTTGGCAAGTGGAAGTAGTGGTAACTGTTATTATATAGGTACTGAAAAATACGGTATCCTGTTAGATGCAGGGATTAGTGCGCGCTCCATAAGGAAAACTTTGAAAGATCACGGTATCGAAATGGAACAAATTATGGCTGTGTTTATTACTCACGACCATGCCGACCATATAAAATCCGTAGGAAGCTTAGGAGAAAAATTTGGAATCCCTATTTATGCCACCGCTCTCGTTCATGAAGGAATACATAAATGTCATTATGTGGATCATAAACTCTACCTTTCCCGTCGGATTATTGAAAAAGAAGAACCTGTCCTAATTAAAGATCTAAAAATCACTGCTTTTGAAGTTCCACATGATGCAAGTGATTGCGTAGGTTATATGGTTCAATATAAAGAACATAAATTTGTCTTAGCAACCGATATAGGTCAGATAACAGAAGAGGTGGCTCGATATATTCGCATAGCAAATCATTTGATTATTGAGGCAAATTATGATGATGAAATGTTAGCTAATGGCAAATATCCCGATTTTTTGAAAATGCGTATAACCAACGGTCGAGGACACTTATGTAATTTGGAAACCGCTCGTTTTCTTGCCTCCAACTTTGACTTGCACTTAAAAAATATCTGGCTTTGCCACCTTAGCAAAGACAATAATCATCCCGACTTAGCCTTGAAAACCGTAGAAATGGCTATGGCAGAATACGGAATACGCCCGGGAAAAGATGTTAATCTATCTGCCCTTAAAAGAACTTACCCTTCCGGGATTTTTGAGTTAGATTAATTCTTTCAGTTATTGGTTGTTGGTAAACAGTTTT
>DAIPZW010000221.1:0-3430 GCA_036781965.1 Bacteroidales bacterium | reverse complement strand
TAAAATTACTTGATTATAATCTTATCAATGATTTTAGTATCTTTTGTTATGACTTGTATCATATACACTCCTTTAGACAGATTAGTCGAAATAGGATTCACTCCATTTTGTAAAGGGCATTCATATACTACTTTACCTGCTAGATCAATTATTCTTAATTGACCCGCCTCTTTAACTTCTACATTAAAGTTTCCATCACTTGGATTAGGATAAGAAATGTTATTGTATCTTTCTGTTTCAACAGCTCCTATGCTTACTGCAGGTTTAACAGAACGAGGAAATTGGATTCTATCTAACCAAGCACAATCTTGACCCGAACTCATAGAGAAGTCTTTTTTATACTCCCATTTGAATTCTCTGGTACCCGCTTCTACAGCAAAAGATTCAAAAGACCAATCTGTTTCTCCTGCCCATTTCCCTAGTTCTGTTCCGTCTATACTGAAAGCAAAATAATCATAGTAACTATTCCCATTTACAGGCTCTGTACTTACTTTTTTATAAAACTCAATAACTCCGTCTTCAGGTATGTTCATTGATATTTTGAGTATAGAAGATTCTCTATGAGAAATGAGTCCGGACCTAACAGAATAATCCCCCTCATACTTTTCGTCAGAAGTTATTATCCAAGGCATATCACTGGTATTGTCCCATTCATAAGCTAAAAACGTTTGTGATTCCCAATTCTCTATCGCAAGATTTATCGGGAAGCCAGCATCAACAGCTGTATCCATATTCTCAAAATACAATCCGAGATCAACTAAAATATTGTTTACCGGAAAGTTTTCATTCACTTGAATTTCAAATTCCAATATATTATTTTCTCCTGTTTTAATTTCAGCTAAAGCAATGTCTCCGTTTATTATTGTCACAAAAGCATCTTTAGAACGAAGTTTTACATTCCCTAATAAAGAAGCTGTTCCATCATTTTGAACAGTCAAGAAAACGGTTGCTCTCTCTCCTGCGGATAATAATTTATTCCCATCTCCATAGGTAGTATCATCAACTTTCGAAGAAATAATTTGAACTTGAGGCGCATATACTTCCAATGAATAAGAAACAGTCCATGATTTTCCATCCTCATCGGTAATAGTCAAAGTTATCGGAAGAATAGTATTGTCCTGAATATTTTTAGGAATATCCAAAACAAATGCTTCTTGCATATCATAAGAAGAATCAGCACCGATACGATCAATCGCAATCGGGTTATTACTGATTGTTATATCTTCATGCCCTTCTATCTTCATTTCAACAGAAACGTTAACAGCATCTACTATTCCTACATTTTTCAATGATTGATAGATTTTAATATTTTCTCCATATTCTATAATTCCATTTGAATTTCCTTCCGAATCATCAACTCTTTGTCCGTTCTTAATGATATACGCATCATCAGCAACCACTACATAAATAAGTTCTTGAATGGTTTCTTTATTAAATGCTGTTATCGTAAGTTTATATTCAGTGGCCTGAGCAGGAGCAATACTTAAACTCGCAGTTCCGTCAATAACATAAGCCGACCTGATTGTAGTAACATTTCCCAAAGTATCTTCTTCTGAAAGACATACAAGTGCTCCTTCAGTATCACATTTAACTTCATACAAAGTACTTCCCACAATAATTTGCTCAGGATAGTCAATGGTCATAGTGGAAGGAGTCTTAGTTCTAACAGTAAGAGATGGGTCTCCAAACAACACCCAAGTGTAGGCCGTTTCTACCGCTCCCGGATTCCCGGTCTGAATCATTTTGAAGATTCCATTAAAGGATAGTCCCCCTATTGTTCTTTTAATATTATCGGTATATGATTCAACTAAGATATCCACCATTTCATCTTGTCCATCCATGGGAGGTCTCCAAAGTTGATTAATAGTAGACCCTAAAAATGCAATAGCTCCTGTTGGGGCTCCCGTTGTGTTATTTGTTGCTCTTAACCATGCTTCCGCGAAACAGGTTTTAAGTCTAAAGTCTCCATTTAAACAAGCAGTACTCCATATAAAAGGTAACTTATTATTATTTGTTAATGCATTTACATGAGAATTATTATAGTTTGTATTACTCCAAAGAGTCACATCTCCATGTCCTGTATAATTAGCAATTCCTGCTCCTCCATTAAAGACATCAGAAATAGCAGCATTGCTCCCTCCTCTTTGATTAACTAAGGTAACTATATAGCCATAGTCTTCCAAATCCGTTTTTATATTATTCATGTGAACTTCATCGGATTCTCCGCCATTATGTCCTATCCCCGCACCTTCAGCAGATGCGCTACCAAAACCTTTTTCCAGCCAAGTGTCTGTTTGGTTCAAATATTTTTCATAATAAATAGTACGTTCTACTTGAGTTTCTATATCCTCAATTTTATTTCCGGAGAAACGTCCGATAAAAGCATCGGCATATTGATCTGTGCCGACTAGGCGAACATAATAATAGTCTGAATCTCCATAATTACTTGGATAAGGAGGAATATCAGCTCCATCTCCCACTAATAAGAAATAACAGATATTCGGATCTTCATCAAATCTATTTTGAATATAATTTTTCATCGTATTGCCGGAAATCGCATAGCCTATTTCACTTGTAAGCACCATTTCTGTATCAATCCCTTTTTCTCTTTTCCAGTTGATATAATCCGTCATTGCATCTGCATAAGAATCAGCAGCTATAATCAACAACTTACCTGTAGATTTTTCTTCTAAAGGAGTATATCTGGTTGCAGTAGTAGAAGCATTTAAGAATAAACGATCATAAATAGAATTGAATTCTTTTACTGTTGATTGTGATTTTTTCGGACGAGCAATCTCGTTGATTGATTTTTTATTATTAAACTTAATCTCTACTACAATTTCTTTATACACTTTCAATTCTTTTGACATGGCATTATATACAAAAGGATAGAACTGAATATTAGTCCCACGAACATCTCGCATAATATAAGGTTCGTCTGATTTGCATAACATATTTGGGAAAAACTCATCCATCTCGTATATATCGCCATATACGTAAGGAACATCGGCTGGTTTTTGATTCCGATAAATAGCTCCTTTCGAAGGTGCTATTTCCATATCTGATAAGATTTCAAAGTCAGATTCCAAAATCAAAGTTTCTACATTCCCTTGATCAGGAATTATAATTGACTCTGCTACAGAAGGTAGATCCGGTTCTCCTTTTTCATTTTGGTTGGCAGATTTTCCGGTTATTACAGGAAGATATGCTGTGCCACGAGGAGTTTCTACCTTGTCAAAACGATAATCATTAAGCGTAAATCTTAATATCATTCCATCATTTGAAGATTCTATGATGGTAACTTCCGGTTGAACCATTAGGTTTTGCGCCATAACTCCACAGCAAAAACCGGAAAATAGATAAATAAATAAAATAAAGAGTGTTTTTTTCATGTAATTTGACTTATAAAAATTTTAAGGCTACAAACTTA
>DAIPZW010000220.1:0-3438 GCA_036781965.1 Bacteroidales bacterium | reverse complement strand
GATTATTTGAATAATGAAAAAGATAATAAAGAGCTTATTCGTGATTTAAATGATATCCAAATTGAATTTTCAACGCTTAAAGGATTGGAAGAAGCTATTCCTACTGAACATAGTAATCTTAAATTAGTATATATCAATAAAATATTGACATTAATCAACAAGGAAACTGAACTTGTCTATCATCAAATGGAATATCCTAGATTCTTTGTCAACCTCGAACCTGAATGGAGGTCGCCCTTTTATATTAATGATGACGAAATCAAGCTTGTTGATATTATGGAGTTGGTTTGTGGACTTTATTATCTTGCGGGCGGTATCTTACGCTATGACCGGAAGAAGCTATTTCTAACCGATGTCGCACACATATTTGAAAAAATGTTCAATATAAGTTTAGGAGATATACATAAGAAGGAAGAAGCCGTAATCAAACGTAAACCAGATAAGATAACAGAATTTTTAGACAGGATGAAAATAGCTATAATCCAAAAAAGTAAAGGTAAGGGCTATCAATGATTTTAAGGATAAGAAAAAAACAGATTGTTTTCACGTTGTATATCAGTAAGATGTGAATTATTTATGGGGGAGTGGGTGTACCACTCCCCCTATTTTTATAAAACCGACTTCCGAACTTTGCATCAGTAACAAAGAAAATTCGGCAGCAATGAACAACGACGATATACAAAAATGGTTGGAGGAATGGTTCGAACGTTTTATGAATCGCTTCGACCGGTTGGACGAAAATTTAGGGAATATGTCAGGTAGATATAATTTTTTAGACGGCGAACGCCTTTTAGACAATCAGGACTTGTGCCAGTTACTCCATGTAACAAAACGCACCCTGCAACGCTACCGGGCAACGGGAGAATTGAAGTTCTATACCATTCATCAAAAGCCATACTACAAGGAAAGCGAAGTAGATGCGTTCATTAATGCGAGATTCTCCAAAGGAGAAAATGAAGAGCAGGAAGAATTGGGCGACGAAGAGCCGGAAACCGAACCGGAAGAATAAACATGTTTTTTTTGATTGAAGATTCTTTACAGTTGTGCCACGTTTTATCGTGAGATAAGGCGGGGTACGTTTTTTATGTGGCAAGCATGAAAAAAGGCGGGAAGTTCCCGCCTTCGGTTTGAGAAAGAAGTTTTCCGTTAGCTGCAACGGAAAACATAGCCGGATTCAAAGGTGTAGTCGCCGATGAAAAGGTCGCGGGCGAATTTTTCATAGTCGAAATACGTTTTAGCGAACTCCGGCAGGTCGTAGCAATCTTCAACGATTTGATAAGCGAAGTCTTCTTCATCATTGTAAGCACCTTGATAATCGTCGTGGAACGAGTTAATCAATCCGTTAATATCGTCCGTATCAATATCGCGGCTGCCGTTATCAAGCCAAAGGTAAAAGGCTTCCTGTTCATCGTCGCCCAACTCCGAAACGGCTTCAATCACTTCAAAGAGGTTATCCGAAATCCAGCTTTCGTTAATTAAACCGGAAGGTATGTTCTCATAGTCCTGAAACATATACTCGGCATCCGCCTCGTCGCTGTGCAACCGGCGACAAGCATCGTAAAACTCTTCTTTGTCGCAGTAATCCGAAAGGTCTAACCACTTTCCGAAGATAGAACCGTTATTATACTTGGCATAAGTGCCTACATAAACCCGTGCTTCTGATAAAATTACATTTCTCATGACTTCAAATTTTATGACCATACGGTCGTTGTTTTATGGGCGATTCTCGGTGTAGGCTTTAGGGCTGTCAAGTTTTTGCTTGGAAATACGCTCGCCCGGCACGGGAAAGAGGAAGCCCTTATGTTTGTAATTGATTATCGGCTTATGTTTTTAGGAGGGATAAAAAGAAGCATAAGCCAAAGAGTATTATTTTTGAAGTTTCACAGAATCAATAATAATTTAAACTCAAAGACTTATGCAATTACAAAGAAAAGAATTAAGCTTCAAAAACGAAAAGATTTATGTGGGATTCGATGTTCATGCTAAAAGCTGGAAAGTTACCATTTTAACAGAGCATCTATTGCACAAAACGTTTGTCATGCCCCCAAGTCCGGAAAAGCTACATGAATACTTGGTAAAACATTTCCCTGATGCTCATTATTATTCAGCTTATGAGGCCGGTTTTTGTGGATTATGGATACATCACCGCCTAACGGCTTTAGGGATAAATAATATTGTTGTCAATCCGGCTGATATACCTACTACCCAGAAAGAAATTGCACAAAAAGAAGATTTAAGAGATAGTAGGAAAATAGCAAAATCATTACGTAATGGATCTTTGACTGGAATATATATTCCACAAGAGAGTACTTTATCGGAAAGATCTATTGTAAGGATGAGGAGTCAGATAGTTAAAGACCTGAATCGATGTCGATGCCGACTAAAATCTTATCTGTATTTCTTTGGGGTAGAATATCCCGAACCATTTGCTAAGGTTCAGAGTCATTGGTCTCGTGCTTTTATTGCTTGGATTGAAACATTGCAGATCTCTGATGAATCAGGAAAGACTGTTCTGAATTTATTGTTGTCGGAAGTAAAAGAGTTGCGTAAACTATTATTAGAGGTCAATATACACATCCGTAATCTGTCAAGAAGGGAAAAGTATTGCCAAGCCAGTAATATATTACTCAGTATACCCGGAGTAGGCATAACCACTGCTATGAATATTTTAACGGAGTTGGAAGACATCAACCGTTTTAAGAACTTTGATAGCTTCTGCTCTTTTGTAGGTCTTATTCCATCAACTTGTTCCAGTGGAGAAAAAGAAACGGTCAGGGGAATCACATTTCGCGGACATCGCCTTAGAAGAATTATTGTCGAAAGTGCATGGATTGCAGCCAGGCGGGATCCGGCATTATCCCATAGTTTTTCCCTATACTCCCGTAGAATGGAGTCCAATAAAGCAATTATACGCATTGCAAGAAAATTGCTAAGCCGAATTTACTCTATGCTTAAAAACAAACAACTCTATCAAACAGGTAAAGTGGCTTGATTACTATAAAAACAACAACTAAAAACATTGAGTGACCGACGGAAAAATCTTGCAGAATATCTGCTTCAGGAAGAATACGGCGCTTATCTATAAAAATTGAAACAAGGAATTGTAGCCTCCGGACTACTGATAGAAGGTTGTTTTTATAGTTTCATAATGATTTAAGAAAACAATATGGGTTTTCTTAGCTATAAAGCGATGCCTATAACAATATAAAAAGAGGATAGTAGCTGACCATCCTCTCCGATATTGTTACAGTGTAACGCAGGAAATCTATTGCTGACAGGTTGCTCCCCAGCAGAGCCTGCTTCCTCTTCAACTTCCTGGTATAAAAATAAATAATAATGTTAAAAGAAAAAAAGAATACTCGTTTTATTTGGATTACAACATAGAAGATTTTCCGGCAAACGAAGCCCGAACTTTACAGTCCGTTAAGAACTGACGCA
>DAIPZW010000219.1:0-3447 GCA_036781965.1 Bacteroidales bacterium | reverse complement strand
AGCTGATGCTTCTATCAGTATAGGAATAATTATCCTCTTTTTATTTTACAGAAAAACATTCTCTGAAAGCTTTGAAAAGGCAAATGTTAAAGCATAAAGATTTAATTCTCTTACTATTTCTCTTTCTTTCTATTCTGTTTACTGCTTGCGGAACTAAACCCGGAAATGTATTATCAGACAAGAAGATGGAGGAGGTTCTTTATGATCTTTATATGGCTGAAGTGATTATGGAAGCCAATCCGACCGTATTTACCAATGATTCTGTTCGCAAGCAAGATATGCTTAATTCGGTATTCAAGAAGCATAAAATTTCCGAACAAGAATTTGATTCTACTATGAGTTGGTATGCAGCTAACCTGGATCGTTATTTCCGAATTAATGATAAAGTAATAGCACGTTATACGAGTACAGAAGAAAAATTAAAGAAAGGCATTGATAGCTTGGCTTTGAAACAAGCCGAAATGGAAGAACAAGTCTTATTCAAAGAACCTTATTTCACTTTACAGACACCCGGAATGTTTCAAAATCGATATACTTTCTTGATAGAAGAACCGGAATTAGAGTTTGTAAGAGAAATAAAAATTCATTTTTCCGTATCGGGAGCTTCAGAAGAAATAAGTCCGGAAATGAATCTTCTTATTTTTACCAAAGGAAAAGAAGCTAAAACCATTCGTCATCAAGAATCAATCAGTAGCGAAGGTACTCAAACATTTACTTATTCAATACCTCCGACAACTCCGATGACATCAATCTATGGTTTCATTGAGATTCCTGATTCTTTACAAAATAAGATTCTATTCACCAACTTTCTAATTATGAAAGAAAAACCTACATTAAAAGAAGTAATAGACCATAAAATACCTGCAAATGAACGAATCAGTCAATAATCTAGCAAAAAAAATTAGTGCTTGGGCGCATGAATTATTAATAGGTTGGGGCTTTGAAAGCAATACGGCATCCTGGATCAATATGATTTTTTTATTGGCTTTAGCTATCATTATTATTTATGGAGCTTTATACTTAACCAAATTTGTTATCAAAAAACTATTCATCAAGTTGGGAGATGTAACCAATCTTCCATTCTTTAAGTTTTTGAATAGAAATCGATTCCCAATTTTATTTGCAAGATTATTACCTTATATAATTATTAAAGCCTTGATCCCAATTGTATTTATTGACTTTCCGGCTTTAATTTCTATTAGTGATAAGCTATTGGAAATTTGGTTGGTTTGGTTGATTATAAGTATAATTATATCCTTAGTTCGTTCGGGAATTAATTTATTATCATTACGTCCTGCTTTGCGAAACAAACCCATGACGAGTTATGTCCAAGTCATTCAAATCATTTTATATATCATCGGGGCCATTATTGTCTTTTCCATACTTACCGGAAAGTCTCCTGCTGTCTTTTTAGGAGCTATGGGAGCAGCTTCAGCTATTTTAATGTTAGTATTTCAAGATTCAATCAAAGGTTTTGTTGCCAGCATTCAAGTAACCTCCAATGACATTGTTCGTTTGGGCGATTGGATAACTGTTTCTAAATATGGAGCTGATGGGGATGTTGTTGAAATCAATCTGACTACCGTAAAAGTTCAAAACTTTGATAAGACAATTACGACTTTACCTACTTATTCCTTAATATCAGATTCTTTTCAAAACTGGCGAGGAATGGTAGATGCCAGCGGACGACGTATCAAACGCTCCTTATTAATTAAACAGTCGACCATTCGATTTATTAAAGAGGAGGAACTGCCTCGTTTCAAACAGATACAAGGCATAAGTGCTTATATCGATGAAAGACAAAAAGAAATAACTGAACATAATAATCGAATAGGAGCCGATCGTACCGTTCGAGTAAACGGTCGTAACCTAACCAACGCAGGTCTTTTCCGAGTATATACCGAATGGTATTTAAGAACTCATCCCGGAATTACAGGCAATTATACGATGATGGTTCGACAATTAGAACCTACGCCGACAGGTATTCCTTTTGAAATTTATGCTTTTACGAATACTACCGATTGGGTAGATTATGAAGGTATTATGGCAGATATTTTTGATCATTTAATCGCTTCTCTTAAATATTTTGATCTACAGATTTTTGAATATGAAGGAGAGGGGGATTTGAAACAGTTGAGAGTGGAGAAACAACGTTCGCCCTTAGGCAATTGAGAGTGAAGAGTTATCAGTTATTGTTAAATTTATGTTCAATGTTTAGTGTTTAATGTTTATCTAAAATCATTTATTAGTTAGCATTAAACATTGCGCATTAAACCTTAAACAACAAAAAGTAATGAAAAATCGAATTTGCGAACTATTAAATATTGAATATCCTATTATAGCAGGAGGAATGGTCTGGTGTAGCGGTTGGAGATTAGTTTCTGCCGTAAGTAATGCCGGAGGACTCGGTTTAATCGGAGCAGGATCCATGCATCCCGAAGTTTTCAGAGAACATATCCAAAAATGCAAACAAGCGACTGATAAACCTTTCGGTGTAAATCTTCCCCTACTTTATCCGGAAATGGAACAATTGATGAATATCATCGTAGAAGAAGGCGTAAAAATAGTGGTTACCTCAGCCGGAAATCCGGCTACATGGACTAGTTTTTTGAAAGAACACGGAATCATCGTTGGGCATGTGGTTTCTAACACCAAATTCGCCGTTAAATCCGAACAAGCCGGAGTGGATTTTGTCGTAGCCGAAGGTTTTGAAGCCGGAGGACATAACGGAAGAGAAGAAACAACCACTTTAGCCTTGATCCCCCACGTAAGAAAAGCAACTAGCCTACCATTAGTTGCAGCAGGAGGCATAGCATCCGGACAAGCCATCGCCGCAGTTTTGGCATTAGGTGCTGACGGAGCTCAAATTGGGTCTTTATTTGTGGTAACAGAAGAATCATCTGCACACGAAAACTTCAAATATTTAGTATTAGAAGCCAAAGAAGGCGACACTAAGTTGATGATGAAGAAAACTGTGCCTGTCAGATTGTTAAAAGGAAGCTTTTTCGACGAAGTATTCGAGGCAGAAAGCAGGGGTGCAAGTGCCGAAGAATTAAAAACACTCTTAGGAAAAGGACGAGCCAAAGCAGGAATCTTTGAAGGAGACTTGGATCGTGGAGAATTAGAAATCGGACAAGTATCTGCCATGTTAGATAAAATCGAGCCGGTAAGCGAAGTCATGAAAAAGTTAGTAGCCGAATATAATCAAACACTATCTGATTTGCAGAGAATGTAATAAATCAGTCATCAGCATGCAGTTATCAGCAAAAAAACCAAATAGCAAGGAGAAGGAATGAAATTTCTTTCTCCTTTTTTATTCAACCGAAAATCGAACACAAACCACCTAATTATCAATAGCTTAGGCAAATCGCCAAAAATAAGCTTTATTTTAAAAAATATTCCCTTTATTTTTGGAAAAATACCCTTTATTTTCAGAAATATAAACTT
>DAIPZW010000218.1:0-3453 GCA_036781965.1 Bacteroidales bacterium | reverse complement strand
TACATACGGTGGCTGCACATATAGGATTTGATTTGGAAAACCATCATCATGCTTTAGCTGACGCGGAAGCATGTGCGGAGATAGCGAAAAAGATTATTTAAAAAAACAGATAAAAATGGACAGAAAGAAACCCCATACCAAGGATGAATTGATTGATTTATATGCACAAATGAAATATCCCATGAAATATTTCATCAAATTTGAATCACGATATCATGAATGCTATTCGGAACTTTTTAATGACATGAAAGATTATGAAGATGATGATTTCGAAGACGAAGATGACACCATAGGAGGAACTGCTTTACAGTTTGCCTCAGAATATCTGGATAGGTTTATGGCTCAACTAAATGGTGGGCATGGTGAGGAATGGGCTCATCTTGTTGCTAAGCCTATAGAAGATAATAATACAATTATTGCAGATGCGTATTATTCAATGAGTCCGGAATTAGCAAAGCAGGAATTACGCCTACACTGTAAATCATTGGGAGGTGATGAGTTTTTTGAAAAGTATTATCTTTTTTTGTTTGAAATTGGAGAAGGTTTGAACAATCCTCAGAAAATAGCTTTGGAGTATTCGAAAATATATAAACAACAAATTGCAAAAGGAAAAAGTGAAGTTTTTGCTCACCAGTATGCTGATTTAATGTCGGGTGATGAATTTGTGGAAATTTATTGTAGAAAATATGCTTATGCCTACGATAAAGCTCTTTCGGAAGGAAAGAGCGAAGAATATGCAAAATTATTTGCTGACATGTATGGAGACGGAGCAGCCAATTATGGAGAACGAGAAGATAAAGATATTCCCGAATTTTGGGAGGAAAAAGTTTTTGCTTACATGAAAGGCTGGGAATACGCAACAAACAATAATTTATCCAACGAATTTATTAAAATATATGAACGAGTTTATCTGAATACCGTTTATGCAGATGAACCCGAAAAAATTCCATGGAACAGATTGGATGAATATATCCTTGAAGAAGCATTGAAAAAATATAAATAGAATATGAGTGAAATTAGCGCAAGCATCAAAAAAATAGCCGAAGTTCTTTCACAAAATTTAGAAATTCCGGCTTTCCAACGACCATATTGTTGGGACGATAGAAATGTGCGACAGTTACTTCAAGATGTCTACGACAGTTGGAAAAGCGGAAAACAATCCTATCGTATTGGCAGTACAATCCTGTTTATGGATACCGATAACTCTTTGCAAATTGTAGATGGTCAGCAACGAATTACGACAATTCTTCTTGTGTTGCGGCAACTCACTGGCAATAACGATTTTTTGGGCAAGACATTATGTTCAACCTTAAACTACGAACACGAAGAATCCCAATGGCATATTGTTGATAACAACAGATATATCGAAAAGTGGGTTAATGAGCGAATAAGTTCTGAAAAGCAAGAATTTTACAAGTATTTGATTGATTATTGTGAGTTTGTAGAAATTAAAGTTACCGATTTGTCCGAAGCCTTTCAGATGTTTGATTCTCAAAATGGACGAGGCAAGCCATTAGAGGCTTATAATCTATTAAAGGCATACCATATTCGTGCGATGGAAGTTGAAACACAGGATGTGAAAATTGAGTGTGATAAACGGTGGGAAGGCGCAACACGATACAGAATAAATCCAAATGACGAAAAGGAAAACGGACAAGACATTTTAAAACAAGTAATCAATGAGCAACTTTACAGAACGAGGAAGTGGAGTCGAAAAAGTGATGCCTACGGATTCGACAACACAAAAATTTTGGAGTTCAAAGGTGTTTCAATAAATAAGTATAATTCCGTGGATTTTGCATATCAAAACACGGAATTATTGAATTACGTTGCAACCAAATATTTTGAATCTATCGGACTTAATGTGAAAGGAATAAAATCAAGATTCTATCCAAGCGATCCGGAAAATATCAATCCTTTTGTTTTAATAAATCAGAATATTATTAATGGGAAGCACTTTTTTGACTATATAGAAACATACATTGAGATTTATAAAAGGCTTTTTATATGTCGAAAAAATGACTCTTTGAAAGAATTTCAAGATTTTTTTGATAAATACTGCAAATACAACAATTCAAACAGGTTGGGTGACACATATCTGAGAGAAGCGTATAAATCATTGATTTTTGTTTTATTCGATAAATTTGGAGAAGAAGGTCTTTATCAATACTATAAGACATTGTATGTTTTGATTTACAGATTAAGATTAGAGAAAATGCAGGTAAAATATAATTCTGTGGCACAGTATCCTAAATCCTTTTTTGCAAGTATTGACAAAGCAAAAGATCTTAATTTAAACTCCTTAAATAAAAAAGCATTGGAGCCAATTAAATGTCGAAAAGATATTAAAGAAATACAGTTGGCATTTATAGAATATGGAACGAAAATCAATAAAGAATGAAAACAAATAATTTAGGTAAAAATATAAATGCAATACTACAAAATAAATATGTAGTACCTCTTTATCAACGTAATTTTGCTTGGGAAGACGAGGAAATAAGTCAGCTATTACAAGATATTTATGAGAGTTTCAAAAAATCGCCAAATGGGAATTATTACATAGGAAGTTTAGTAGTGATAAAGCGCAAGAGCGGGGATTATGAAGTAATAGACGGGCAACAGCGCCTTACGGCTATTACATTGATTTCAAAAGTACTTGATAAAGGTAAAAATGAACCAAATCTTTTTTATGACTCTCGACCTGAGGTAGAGGCGTTTTTTAATTCATATTATCAAACAGGACAGACTAACGATATAACTTTCGATTACAAAGTATCTCGTTTAATTAATGCCATTGATTTTATCAACAATGCAAAACTAAATTCAGAAGAAAGCTTTGATATAAAGTTAAGTAATCTCGAAAGTGATTTTGTTAGTTTTAGAAATTATTTCTTTAATAATGTCATACTTGTTTTCGTGGAACTGCCTGCAGAAACAGATGTTGCAAGTTATTTTGAAATAATGAATAATCGTGGACAACAACTTCAAAAGCACGAAATTCTGAAAGCAAAACTACTTGATAAGATAAAGAATATAGACGGAACATATGATAAGGAAAAACAAAGAGTCTATTCGAAAATTTGGAATGCATGCTCTCAAATGAATATCCACGTTCAAAAACTATTTGAAGCAAATGAAAGAAGAGTGTTGTTTGGAGAAAATTACGATACACTGCCAACTAAAATTGCAATTAAAAATTTATTACATAGAGACGAAAACGTAGAACTGCAACAATCTTCAATTCAACAAAATGAAAAATTTACTATTGCTTCAATCTTGAAAACCCCTTTGCAATTAATCAATAAAAATAGCAACAATAGTAATGAAGACATAGAGGAAGACGAAAGTGATGATAAGTCAATCATTGATTTTCCAAATTTCTTAATGCACATCCTAAAAATTAAATATCAAACAAAAAAATTTGACATTCAACTAAATGAAAAATTTTTATTA
>DAIPZW010000217.1:0-3456 GCA_036781965.1 Bacteroidales bacterium | reverse complement strand
AAAAGCGCCTATAAAGGCGCTTTTCCATGTTTTTATGAATTACTTAGAATTTATTTTATGATTACTTTATGAGTGGCTTTGTTATTTACTCCATCCACTTGAATCATATAGATACCTGATCTCAAGTTAATTGTTGAAGTACTATTAGCATCGGCAGCTTGTGCTTGAACTAATTTTCCGGAGAAATCAAAAACTCTAATAGTTGATTTCTCAATTACATCAACATTCACAGGACCAGCAGATGGATTTGGATAAACCATGCTTCCTTTATTATTTGATAAAGTTATATCATCAATAGAATCATATCCTTCTGGAGTGTTTGTTATAACAACAGTTGCAAATTGATCCAAACCATAATTATAGATTTCTGTAAAAGCTCCTGTATTGATGTTATAAGTACCCAATGCTGCATATTGATTACCATCGCCACTATTAAATGCTATCGTATAAAGTTGTTTGGTTTTTTCATCAAACGAAACATCTTGAGCATAGCCAATGGTTAGTCCTGTTGCCCCTGCTGAAGTACATTCTCCTGTTTTAGGATTAATTTTTACTAACATGGAGGTTTGAGTAGATACTGAATATAAATAATCATCATTAGCCATATCCAATCCACGAAGGAAATCAGTAGTCGTACTTCTTCCGACTAGTGTGGCTTCTAATGTATTCATATTTAATGTATATAATTCAGGATAATAAGTTGTTCCTCCGTCTTCTGTAAACATGGTATTCAAATACCAATATTTATTAGTCCAATCATAAGATAGACCAACGATAGTAGTACTTAGACCTGAAATAGTTCCAAGCAAGTTGAAATCTCCATTAGGCAATACAATACCAATAGTTGCATCATTAAACACGCGATAAATGTAGTTACCGTCATAGTCTTCACCCACTGCAAATGCACTGGAGCCAATAGTTCCAAGATAAGAAGTTGCTCCTGTTGTAAGATCTAAAGATAAGAATCCTTCAGATTGATAAACATTAGTTGTATATGCTTCTAGGTATTTGCCATAAGGAATATTTACAGCCATAGTATTATTAGATGTGTTTTCATCTTCAGCAAATGTTACGGTAGCTGTAAGAGTAGAAGCTGCTGTCGGATTCCAATTGTCCATTGAGACAGCTACTGTTTCTCCGAAGTTTATTTGAGAACCTGATTTAGTACTTGTATAAGAATTTCCATCAGAAAGAGTTACTGTCCAGTTAGAAGCAGGATTCAAACCTACGTTTCTTACCATAACTTTTGGTGTAACTGTTTTTCCTTCGACAGCATAAGTTGGAGTAATGCCTGTTACTGCAAGATCATTATCTAATAAAGTCACACAAGCAATATCGGCGTCCCATCCGCTTGCAACCAAGCCAAGCAGATTTCCCATCTCAAAATAGACTGTAAGAGCTCCATCTTCATTTTCAGCCATGATAGGTTCAGGAAGCTCTCCGGTGTAATCTCCGGCATAACCTCCAAGTACATCTTCATTGACTAAGTTTTCCAAGTCGTCCATAGTAAATGCTCCATTGAGTATAAAGAGGGCATCATAAGTACCAAATAAAGGATCTATGGCAGTTACCAACTCATTGAAAGAAATTTGGATCATATCGCCTGCTGTTTCAGGATAGAAAGTAATTATTTGACTTTCTCCATAAGTATAGTCTCCTGAACCTCCATCATCTAGGAATCGTTTATTACAAACAGTTACACTTGGAGTACTTCCCATTATAATTACATCCCCATAGTTGGCTACAGTTTTCTCCAAAGTATTATTTCCGGGAACTTCGTCATTTGCAATAGTTACAGAAACTTTTATTAAGTAGTCTTTAACTGCAGATAAATCGGCAGTAGCAGTAAATGTATAATCAACTTCTGTTAAACTAGCAATAGAACCTGTATAAGTTTCTGTAGCAATAACAGTTCCATCAACGGTTAATGTTAAAGTAAAATTAGAGATAGGATCACTACTATTGTTTCTAACTGTTACTGTAACTGCCTCTGATGAAGTTAAGTTCGCACCACTGTTAGGACTTGAAATATTTGCAATAGCTGCATCAAAATAATTGGCAAACTCCATTATTGTTATGTCATCGATAAATAAATAATATAACCAATCGGACGTATAGTTAATCGCAATATACTTAGCATTGCCGGAAATATTTCCCATAACATATGAATGCCATTCCTCATCTGCTGCAGTGATCATCTCCTCTAACCAAGTAAAGCTTTCTATTGAATTATCAGAAGTTGAATAACCGATACGGAAAGATTCATTTCCATACCCCAAAAAATCTTTGTAATAAAAACTAATAGCTTTTACATCTGTAGTAACAGGCAATTCTGGAGATATTAAATATTGATCATAAATCCCATCTTCAGGAGTATTGTAAGAAGAAAACAGCCAAGAAGCACTTCCTGTATATCCTTCTAAAACGGTTATTCCAAATTCATTGACAGGAGCAGAAGATCCTTGAATAGCTGTCCAGCATAAATGAGAAGCGGCTTCAAAATTTTCTGTTAGAGGCAAACTAGTAATTGCTCCACAGATTGTGTTTGTTACTGTAATTGTTTTGGAATTATTATCAGCTACTTCATCGCTCGTTAAATTTGCTGTAACTTTGATCGTATAATCTCCAGCAGCAGACAAATCTGCAGTAGTTGTGAACATATATTCATCTTCCGCACCTGCTGCAATAGTACCGGAATAGGATTCTGTGGCTTTTGTGACACCATTAACTTCAAGTTCCAACGTAAATCCAGTTATAGCAGCACTACCATTGTTCTTTATTACAGCTGTTACACTTTCTGCATTAGTTAAATTTATACCGGAAACGGGAGAAGTGATAGAAACAACCTCCGCATCAACACTAGCTGCTGCGAGAACAGATATATCATCAATCCTCATAATATAAACATCGTGACTTTCATTGTGAACAAATGCAATATAAATAGTTTGTCCTAAATAGCTCGCCAAAGAAATAGTTCTTTCGCTCCAAGTAGCAGTGGTCAATGTTTCTTCAAAAACAGTCGTAAAGTCACCAATATTTGTTCCTGTAGTAGAAATCATTACTTCATAGTGATCATTATAATAAGAACCATCAACTGCTCCTACCCAATATTTCAAAGCATAATTCCCTGTATTAGGAATGTTTAACGGGGGAGTAATAAGCCAATTGTCAGGACTTAATGCTCCAACATCATTTCGAAAAGAAGCAGAACCCATTGCATGAACACTATTGCGACCTTCAATATTTGCCCATGTAATTCCATCACCCGCAACAAGTTGAGAATCCCAATTGATTCCATCTCCATCATTATCAATCATAGACCATCCGGCTGGAGGAAGAGTTTCAGCTTCGAATCCTTCCGTCCAAGGAAATTGAGTGATAGGATCAACTCTGGTAGTTTTAACAATCCTCTCTCCGACATTTTCCGAAGCTACATTTTTCACTTTGACATGTTTG
>DAIPZW010000216.1:0-3458 GCA_036781965.1 Bacteroidales bacterium | reverse complement strand
GCAAAAGTTATCTATTGCTGATAAGTGATTGTTTTTGTGGATGTTACTTTGAATTTTTAATATTATTTTGCATAACTATCTATAAAACAGCACGAAGAAAAAGATATTAGAAAAGCAAGAAAAAATGCGTTTGTTTATCTCCTTTTTTTTTCCAAATTTTGCATTTCCAAAAGACAAGGTTAAGGACTAAAATCCAATCTTGATTTACGCACAATAATAATAAATTAAAATAAGAAACATTGATAACAGAAATTACACATACCTCGTTATGGAGTGAATGCAAGGATTTCATTAAAGATAATGTAACCGAAAGCATTTTTCATACTTGGTTTACTCCTATAGTACCATTAAAATTTGAAGAAGGCGACTTTACGATTCAAGTTCCTTCTCCATTCTTTTATGAATACTTGGAAGAGAAATATGCAGGCTTGATTCATGCTGCAATATCTCGGATAACGGGGAAAAGTGTAAATCTGAAATATCGAATAGTTGTAGATAAGACAAACGGAACTGCCGGAGAAACAACCTTGGCGGGTGGAAAATCTATACAAACATCGGATAAAGGAAGTGCAGGTTCGGTTAAATTGAACGAAACGCCTACTGCTTTAACACGCAACTTATCTAATGATTGGGAATCTAACCTAAATAAGAAACTCACTTTTGATAATTTTTACGAAGGTGTTAGCAATAAATTGACACGTACTGTAGGAGAATCTGTTTCTCTTAATCCGGATAAGAATACATTCAGTCCTTTCTTTATATTTGGTTGCTCGGGTGTAGGAAAAACTCACTTGTGCCATGCGATTGGGAATAGAATTGTAGAACTCAATCCAAAAAAGAAAGTCATTTATATATCTTCTCATTTGTTCCAAGTTCAATTTACGGACGCTTCTCGGAAAAATGTGCAAAATGATTTCATGGCTTTCTATCAAGACTTGGATGTTTTGATTATAGATGATGTACATGAATTAGCAGGAAAGACAGCTACACAAAATGCTTACTTCCATATATTCAACAATCTACATTTGTTAGGAAAACAAATCATCATTACGGCAGATAAAGCACCGAAAGATATTCTTGGCTTGGAAGAACGTTTGATTTCTCGTTTTAACTGCGGAATGGTTGCAGAACTTCAAAAACCGGATCGGGAACTTCGTCATAAAATTCTTACAAATAAAGTAAAAGAAAACGGATTAGATATTTCAGAAGAGATTATTGACTACATTGCAGAGAATGCTTGTGATCATATTCGCGACTTGGAAGGAATTCTAACTTCTTTAATGGCGCATGCCTTGGTATATAATAAGGAAGTCGATCTTGATTTGGCGAAAAGAGTAATTAGTAAAATAATCAAGCAAGAGAAAAAAGTAATTACAATAGAAGGTATTCAGGATTTGGTAAGTACTTACTTCAAAATAGATATTAAGGATATACATTCTAAATCTAGAAAACGCGAAATTGTACAAGCTCGTCAAGTAACCATGTATTTATCTAAACGACATACCGAACATTCTTACTCGCATATTGGGGCTTTGGTAGGAAATAGAGATCATGCTACGGTTCTTCATGCTTGTAAAATGATTACTAATGCAATTGAAGTAGATAAATCCTTTCGTTCTACAATGAGCGAAATAGAAACTATGCTCACTAGATAACAATCTTTTATATAACTCAATGAAAAAAGATGCTTCTTTCGGGAAGCATCTTTTTTTTGTCGAGTTAAATTGAAAGCCAAAAGAAACTATTCTTTGTATTTTCGTTCCCATTCGTTTATCCTCTCTTCTATTTTCTTGCTGTCGGCATGTAATTTTTTCAAATCAAAGGCTAACATAATACGTGCAAGCCCTAAGAAAAGAAACATGAAGGCTACAATGTAAAGTACAGAAAATGCACCTGCAACCGGAAAGAATATAACTCCAATTCCGCAGATTATGGATAAAATAGATAAGGCTAAATACCAACCCCAACTATGACTTCCGTAGCGTTGCATCTCTATAGATTGCCCTAAAGTGGACATTCCTCTAAAGATTAACCAGAAAGCCAATAGGAAAGGTAAAATACCTTCAGCTAATCCCGGCATAAAAAGAAGAAAACAACCTAATAAGAGATCTATAATGCCAAAAGCTAAATACCATCCCCATCCGGGTAAGATATTTTTATTACTTACAGAGAAGATAATTTCAAACAATCCTATGGCAAACATTAAAATAGAAAAAGTGGTTGCCAATACCAAGTATCCTGCCTGAGGATAAAATAATAGGAGCTGGGCCGCTCCAATAAATAAAATGCCGATAATAAGTGATACCCGCCAATTTTTAACAGCAGACTGTAATGTTTCAAAAAATTCGTTTCTCATTTCTTTGTTTGTTTTAATTTTGTTGATGTAAGATTAGAACAAATAAATAGTTTTTTAGTTTTTTAAAACCTGTTTTTTATCTTTTTGAAAATAGCACGGAAGTTTTCTTTGATTCCTCGTTTACCTTTATATATAGAGTAGTAAGATATTTGTATTCCTCCGAACTTACGAAGAAATTTTTCTACTCCTTGCAGCATAGAGCCTTCGCAATCGAAAGAACGAGAAACAGTAGAAGCGAAACAAATGGATTCCCAAAAAAGTAGAGTAGGGGCTAGAGAATTGGGTAGCTCAGGATCGCGCCCACTAGCAATAGCATAAGCTGAACTCTCTTGCCAAGCAACAAATAAAACAGCGTGCAGGCGATTGTCCTCGTCATAAGCTCCCCAAATATCGCCCTGCTTGCGACTGCAAGCCGTTTCGATAATCTTTTTCAAAATATTTGCTCCGGGAGTCTTTATTCCTTGGCGCTTATAAGTCTTATCATAAATAATAAAAAAGTCATCCAAAGAAATCCCTTTTTCAACTCTCAGATTATATCGGTTTTTAGCTCGGTTTATACTACGTCTAACTTCGCTCAACTCTGACCAAATCTTGTCTGTATCCGAAATGTCGGGAATAATGTAGTCGTATCGAGTGGTTTGCTTATATCCTTTCCAATAATAAGGCAGCCAATCCGTAAAAGAAGTTGGGAAGTTTTGTAAAAAGGAATTGCAAGCAGGCAAATTGCTTATGAAATAATCACAAATTTCATGTCTTCGACCGATGTTTTTCGTATGATCTTCCAAATCATAATCGGGATGAAACCAAATTCCCATGCTTTGTGAATACAAAGGCATTGAAATACAACCCGGATAAGGTTGATAATAAGTTTGAAAAGCTTCTATCTTCCCGTTTTGTTCGTAGATTAATACATTCCACTTGTCAGCTCCACAATTACAATTGAGCCACCAAGGACGCATATAGATAGGAATCAAAGCTTCTTGTTCAGAAAAGAGAATGTATTTTTCTTTATCAGTCATTATTTCTTTTGTTTCAAAACGAAAACAAATGAATAGATTTTTCGCAAATTTACATGAAATTTCTGAAACTTCCCGAAAACTAA
>DAIPZW010000215.1:0-3496 GCA_036781965.1 Bacteroidales bacterium | reverse complement strand
GTTTGACAATAGCCTTGTACTTCGGCTGTTATGTTCGAACACTGCAAAGCTACGCTCTGAAACAGGTGGTGAATGAGTGGACACAGAAAGTTTATATCATTGATAATCAAATGATATTAAAATTATTTTGCGTAGTAAAAGTGGTAATCGGGTGGTATCAGGAAAGATATTGGAATATCTTGTCGATGCGTTCGGCAAATTCCTTTGATTTCCGGCTTGGAAATTCGGAAACCGGTTCTTTGTATTTGGACTGGTAGTATCCCTCTTCTATCCCCGCGGACTTCAATATAGCGGTGCGCCAGTCGGAACGGTTATCGGCTTTGAGATGGTCGTATAGTTTAAATATCAGGTAACTCATTCGACCTTTTTCTCCAGATTTAACGGTCAGCTTAGCGTTGGTTTGTTGCAGATTAAGAAGTGCGTATAAATCCAGCTCCGAGAGATTATTGAATTGAATATTGTTGCATTCGTTGTGAATTTGGGATGCCAGTTGCATGTCGAAATAAGCTCCTGTGGAGAGGGTTGGTTTCGGCTTGGTCGACTCTTTTTCTTTTTCAAGGGGAAAGTAATTTTCCAACAAGGATAGAAAAGAGCACCCTAATTCATAAATAGGCTTGAACTTATTTTCAAGATAGCCGGAAGCATAGTTGTCTGATTCCTTTTGTTTCTGATAGAGGACTTCGAGTTTTTTCTGTTCCGTTTTATATAGAGCTTCAATTCGTGCTTCCTCTTTAGTTAATCGCTCGGTAGCGATTTGGTCGTTCCTCCAACTAGCGGACTCTAACGAATTTCTAACTTGTGTAAGTTCCTTCCATAATTTATTGGTGTCCTCCAATTGTCCTTCTATCTCTATTTTGAGTGGATTATATCTTCTGGAACAAACTGTGATTATATCTATCTCATCAAAGAAATCTTTGTTTGTGGAATAAATTCCAATATTCTTTTCTATCTCTGTCCGCAAATTGGATACGATTTGCATCTGCCTTTCCTTATCCGTTGAAAGAAGAAAGTTTAGGAGTGCTTTTTCAAATACCTGAACATCATTGAACTCCTTGTAAAAGTCTGTGATACTACATTGTGTATCAAAACTCAATGCCGGCTTATCAACTATTTCAGCATAGAACTGATTAATAGACCGATATTTTGGAATAAGGTCGGTAAGCAGGGAGATATGTTCATTCGGTGTTTGCATATTATATCACTTTTGGTGTAACAGTAGAAGATAAAAAGTCTCTGATATAAATATGCTCCACTCCTTCATAGCTATTTTCAAAGGAGCGTTCAGCAGAAACAACTATCTTCGGATAATTATCCTTTATTTTCAAAAGATTACCAAATTCACGTTCGATAGTATCGGGCAATGACAATTCAACCGCAACTTGAATATAGAGTGTTTCTCCACCTCTTGTACACACAAAGTCTATTTCTTCAGGAGATAAAGTACCGACCTTAACATCATAACCGCAATATAAAAGGTGATTGCAGACAAGGTTTTCTAATCGTTTTGCTCTGTCTTGGTACTTGTAGCCGGCGATGGAATTTCTGATTCCCATATTTTCAAAGAAATACTTTTCTTTTCGTTCGAATAGTTTTTTGCCTACGATATCGTATCTATTAATCCGATGAACAACAAAAGCTTCTGCAAGAGCATCCGCATATTCACCCACTAGATTAGCTGTCATGTTTATATTTTGACTTTTTAGATAGTCACTAATACTTTTTGAGGAAAACAAACTCCCTGTATTATTCGCTAAAAAACGGATTAACTGTTCCAGAAAAGCGGTGTTACGAATGTTTTTCCGCTCAATCACATCCCTCAACACAATCGTAGAATATATACTGCGGAGATACTCCATAATAACTGCTTCTTCCAATGGCAAGTGTATAAGATAAGGCAACCCTCCAAAATGCGTATATCGTTCAAGTGATTCATCCGTATTGGGGAGTTTGTGGAAGTCCAAAAATTCAAGGTATGACAAGCTGTAAATTCTAAATTCCACATAACGTCCGCCCAGTTCGTTTGCTAAATCGCTGGAAAACATTTCGGAGTTACTTCCTGTAATATAAATGTCGTTGTTATCGTCTAAAACAAGGGAGCGGATAGCTATTCTAAAGTCCGTTATATCTTGAATCTCATCAATAAAAATGTAATTCTTCCTATCATCAACCAATCGTTTGGAAATGTATTCATGCAGTTCCTTGTAATTGACCATATCATCAAATTCGATATCTTCCTTGTTGATATAAATGATGTTAGCATCCGATTCTTCTTGTCTAATCAAGTCTATAAGCTGAAACAGAATAAAACTTTTCCCAACACGTCGATGTCCTATCATAACTTTGACGATAGACGTACGCATGAAAGGCTTGATTCTTTCGATATAAGTATCTCTCTTATGTAGAACTCTTGGGAATTTTGTCATATCTAATTTATTTTAGGTATACATCGAATTTTATGCAAAAATAGGAATAATTCTCGGTATACATCGAATTTTATGCAAAAAGACTACTTTTTCGACTTATAACTGGTTGAATTTATCCATTGCATTGGCTTTTATCTCATCGGCTATGTCGATATAAGGCTTCATCGCCTTGTAATCGCTATGTCCTGTCCATTTCATGACAACTTGTGCCGGGATACCTAACGATAGCGCATTGCATATAAACGTTCTTCTTCCAGCATGTGTGCCCAATAAAGCATATTTTGGTGTAGTTTCGTCAATCCTTTGATTTCCTTTGTAATAAACCTCTCGCACCGGTTCGTTTATTTCTGACAGTTCCGCTAATTCCTTCAAATAATCGTTCATCTTCTGGTTGGTAATGACCGGCAATACTTTATCGTTCTCAAAATAAACATCTTTATACTTGTCAAGAATTGTCTTGCTATGGTTATTTAACTCAATTCTCAAACTATCTGCAGTCTTTACCGTTGTAATTTCAATATGATTTTCTTTTATGTCACTTCGCCTCAAATTGAATACATCGGAATATCTTAAACCCGTGAAACACTGGAATAAAAAGACATCACGTACTCGGTCAAGGTATTTCTTTGTTTCAGGAATCTTGTATTCTCTCAATTTGGTAAGTTCTGCCCATGTAAGGAATATCACTTTCTTTTGGGTAGTCTTTAACTTCGGCTTGAAAGTCTCAAAAGCTATATTTGTATTGTAGCCTTTCTTCTTCCCCCACCGAAGAAACCATTTAAGAAATCCCATTTGTTTGCCAATGGTGCTATTACGGAGATCTTTCGTATCGCGTAAATAGTTCACATATTCTGTTAGCTTGCTTTCGTTTAGTGCTTCAAAAGTCAATTCCTTATCGAAATCCTGCAAATGTTTTTTAATGGCAGCAAACTTCTCGTAGGTGGAGTCCGTCCAATTATTCTGCACACCGCATTTCCGGACGAATTCATCAAATTTATCCCAGAAAGAAATAATAGGTACTTCTGGCTCTAATTTTATTGGAGCGTTTTTCTTTAGCTTATTGTTAAATGCTG
>DAIPZW010000214.1:0-3497 GCA_036781965.1 Bacteroidales bacterium | reverse complement strand
ATAAAGCAACTCGCGCTAATCGGATGCTTACCTATTGCGAAGATATACAAATCATTGATAGTGTGGTTCTGGACAAAGAATCGTTCTTGAAAGCGTATGTAATTAGTTCAGATGCAGGTTATTTAAGTATCGAGAATGGAACTTTTTATGACACCAACCAACTGAAAGACAAACGTTACTTTGCAGATGAAAACAATGCAGGAAGAAGTCGGATTTATTCTCAACTGAAACTGCAAGGAGAATGGTCTGCTGCTTCTCTATTAGATTTACCGACCGATTCTTTAGGAGATGATCGTTTCCCTTTTATTATGGCAGACGGAGTAACTCTTTATTATGCTTCGACCGGACATCATTCTATTGGAGGCTATGATCTTTTTATTAGTCGTTATAATTCTTCTACTAATTCTTATTATGCTCCTACTCAGTTAGGTATGCCATTTAATTCGCCTGCTAATGATTATTTATTAGTAATTGATGAGGTAAATAATACAGGATACTTCGCAACGGATCGTTTTCAAGAAGAAGGAAAAGTAGTTATATATACTTATATTCCAAATGAATCGACAGAACATGTTGATATTGACGATGAAAAAGAATTAATCAGCCGTGCTAAAATTTCCGCCATCCATGATTCTTGGAGAAAACGAAGTTATGCCGATCATATTCGCCAATTGCGCGATTTTATTTCTAATGAACAGAAAGTGCCGGACTATGAATTTTCTTTTGTAATCAATGATAATATAGTATATCACTCTTTGAAAGATTTTGATAATGCTTCTGCCAAACAACTTTTTGTGCGTACGCAAGAAATGGAAAAGAATATTGAAAAACTAAATAAGGATTTGGATGGATTGCGTGAGAAATATACTAAAGCATCAAATAGTTCCAAACAAACTATGCGCTCTTCGATATTACGAAAAGAAGTTGAAATAGATGAATTACAAGAGCAATATCAAACATCGCTTATCAATGTAAGAAATATGGAGATACGTTATCTTCGACAAAATAATTAAGAAACAAAACAAGCATTATAATTAAATAAAAAATGGATATAGCAATCGTAATCGCGTTAGGATTAGTAGGAATATTACTAGTTTTGGTTGAAGTATTCCTTATCCCTGGAGTTTCCATTGCAGCTCTTGCCGGAATAGCAAGTCTTGTCGGAGGCGTTTGGTATGCTTTCGTCCATTTAGGCACTACCGGAGGAGCTATATCTTTGATTGCTTCGCTTTTAGTGCTTGCCTGTTTAGTTTATTACTTAGTCAAATCTAAGACCTTGAATGTTATCGGACTAAAAACAAATATAGACTCTACGGTAGCCAATGAAGATTCGCTTAAAGTGCAAGTCGGCGATACGGGGATTACTATTTCCCGCTTGAATCCTATCGGAAAAGTAAGGATAAACGACATTGTCATGGAAGGCAAGTCATTAGGCGAACTAATTGAAGAAGATGTAGAGGTCGAAGTCTTGAAAGTTTCACCCATGCAATTAATTGTAAAACCTAAATAAATAGAATGTATGGAAGCTAGTGCAGTAATTTGGATTGTCCTCATAGTTGCGGCAATCATCTTTTTGTCAATTTTTTTCTATTATGTGCCTTTTGTTCTTTGGGTATCAGCCAAAGCTTCGGGAGTACATATTTCTTTGCTTCAACTATTCCTTATGCGATTGAGGAAAGTGCCGCCACAAGTCATTGTTAGTGCAATGATAGAGGCTCATAAAGCAGGATTAAAAAATATTACCCGAGATCAGTTAGAAGCTCACTACTTAGCAGGAGGACATGTGGAACGAGTAGTTCATGCCTTGGTTTCTGCCGAGAAAGCAAATATTGATCTTAACTTTCAAATGGCTACGGCGATTGACCTTGCAGGTCGTGATGTATTCAACGCCGTTCAAATGTCAGTAAACCCTAAAGTGATTGATACACCGTCTAATGCTGCTGTAGCTAAGAACGGTATCCAATTATTGGTTCGTGCCCGTATCACGGTTCGTGCTAATATTAAACAACTAGTTGGAGGAGCCGGCGAAGAAACAATCATTGCTCGTGTAGGAGAAGGTATTATTGCTTCTATCGGTGCTGCAGAAACTCATGCAGAAGTATTAGAAACTCCAGATAGTATCTCGAAAGTAGTATTAAGAAAAGGATTGGATGCCGGAACTGCTTTTGAAATCTTATCGATTGATATAGCGGATATTGATATAGGTAAGAACATTGGAGCAGAATTACAAATGGATCAAGCTCAAGCAGATAAGAACATTGCACAAGCTCGTGCAGAAGAAAGAAGAGCGATGGCGGTTGCGCTTGAGCAAGAAATGAAAGCGAAAGCACAAGAAGCTCGTGCCAAAGTTATCGAAGCAGAAGCGGAAGTACCTAAGGCTATGGCAGAAGCTTTCCGCAGTGGAAACTTAGGTGTCATGGATTATTACAAAATGAGAAATATTCAAGCCGACACGGATATGAGAGATGCTATCTCTAAGCCTTCTCAAAAAGGAGATAACAAGATAGGTAAATAACTCTTCTGAACAATCTAAAATACGCTGATGTTATGATGAATATAATATCAGGTATTAATTAAATAAAATCCGTAATTATGAGAAAAATATCTCCAGATCAGTTGCCTATCAATGATGATGGGTCTGTATTTCATCTTCATCTGCGTCCGGAACAATTAGCAGATAAAATAGTAGTCATGGGCGATCCGGAAAGAGTAGGTAAAGTGGCTTCTTTTTTCGATACTCAAGAGTTTGATCAACAAAGCCGTGAGTTTAGAACCATAACAGGAACTTACAAAGAAAAACGAATCACTGCGCTTTCGCATGGTATCGGTTGTGATAATATCGATATTGTTATGACCGAATTAGATGTATTGGCTAGTATTGATTTGAAAACAAGGGAAGAGAAGAAAGAAAAAAGACAACTAACCATCGTCCGCATGGGAACGTCCGGAGGCTTGCAACCTTTTGCTCCTATCGGTTCTTATGTAGCGACTCAAGTTTCAATGGGTATGGACGGATTGTTATTCTTTTATGACGGCGGAGAACAATTAAATAATTTCGACATCACTGAAAGCTTTTTGGCTTATACTAAATGGAATACTTATTTGGCTACTCCTTATTTTGTTCATTCCGATCAAGAGTTATTGGATCGTATAGCTCCTGATATGGTAAAAGGAATTACTTGTTCGGCAAGTGGATTCTATGGGCCGCAAGGAAGACACGTTCGTTTAGGTTTAACTCACCCTGAACAAAATGAATTGTTGGAATCTTTTGATTACGATGGTTTACGGTTTACTAATTACGAAATGGAAAGTGCGGCACTTACCGGACTTGCTAATCTGATGGGACATAAAACAATGACTGTTTCTTTGATTATTGCAGGAAGATATTCCGGCGAAATGAACACAGATTATAAAGGTTCTTTCGACGATTTAATTATTAAAGTATTAGACCGAATTTAATTTATAAATAATGATCACTACTGTCCAAAGAAATTTTC
>DAIPZW010000213.1:0-3498 GCA_036781965.1 Bacteroidales bacterium | reverse complement strand
TTCTGACGGAAACACTGCTCACAATGTGTGCCGTAGCGTTCTAATTGACAGAAATTAATTCTTCTCGGTCTTATCATGTATAAAAGTAGTGTCTCGATGAAGACGGTTTTAAAACTTTTGTTTAACTTCGTAGTATATCTTTTTAAGACATCGCTACAGATATCCCTATATTGGTCAAGTGCTGCTGATATGTTCATTGTAACTCTATGTTTTAGACTACTTAAACTCCTATTTAGAACACTCTCCTTCCACAACACTTTCTATTTTTCCATCTTGAAGCTTAGTCTGAATGAGGTCTCCCTCTTTAATTTCTTCAATGGATTTGATAATTTTACCATCTTTATAGGTAATGGAATAGCCGCGAGAGAGAATATAATCCGGTGAAGATAACTTCATGAAAGCATTTAGTTCTTGTAGTTTATTGTCTTCGTTCTTTAGACTGATTGAAGCAGATGTTTTGATTTTATTTTGAATGAAACTTAGCTTATTCCTCTTTTGTTCAATGGATTGCTCAATGTGAATGGGAAATAGGTATCGAAATCTTTTTAATTTCTCTTGCTGATTTTTTAATATGTAGCTTGTTTGAGTTAAGATGTTATGTTGAATGTTTAGAAGATCATTATATGTGTCTTCTACTTTCTGAACTAAATAATCAGCAACTGCAGTAGGTGTTTTAGCGCGATGGAAGGAAATATAATCTAATACAATGTTGTCCCGTTCATGTCCGATGCCTGTGATGATAGGCAGGGGAAATTGCGCACAATTAGCGGCAAGTGCATAAGAGTCGAAGCTCGTTAAGTCGGAAGTAGCGCCTCCTCCTCGAATGATAACTACTACATCAAATTGATTGATGTTTGCATATATATCTTCTAATGCTTTAATAATCGAACTTTCGGTTTGTTCTCCTTGCATAACGGCAGGAAAGAGGGTAGGATAGAAGATAAATCCTTGAGAGTTATTTGTTAAGTGATCCAAGAAGTCTTCATATCCGGCAGCAGTAGGTGAAGTGATTACAGCAATACGATTAGGTAAGACAGCTAAAGATAATTCCTTATTCAAAGTCAAGATACTTTCGTCTTCGAGCCGTTCCAGGATTTCTTGACGCCTTTGTTCCATATCTCCAAGCGTATAAGTCGGATCAATGTCAATGATATTTAAGCCTAGACCATAAACAGAATGATACTCAGGCGTAACTTTTACCAGTACTTTAATTCCGGACACAAAAGCCTGCCCTGTCTTTTCTTCAAAGAAGCTTTTAAGCAGAAAAAAACGGTTGCTCCAGATATAAGCTCTATTTTTAGCTAAAATAGTAGTCCCTCGTTCTTGTTTTTCTATCAGTTCAAGATAACAATGTCCATTCTTATTCATGCGGACATCACTGGTTTCCGCCAATATCCAATAGGTGTCAGGAAAGTTACCTTGTAAAACTTGTGTAATTAAAGCGTTGAATTGAGAAAGAGTCAGAAAGTTATCGCTCATAATTGTTTATCTGATGAATTTTTTCGTAGCGATTTGTCCATTACTTCTCACTTGCGCAATATAAACTCCTCGTTCAAGACTCGATATATCTATCATTTGTTCATTATTCCTCTGTAATACAAGGAGTCCACTAGCAGAATAAATCCGTAAGCTTAGGGATTCCGTTTTATTTCCCGAAGGGCTAATAAATAAATGATTATCTATTATTTGTATCTCTATCGCATTTTTCTCAATAACAGGCTGATCGATACTAACTATTTCTTTTCCTGTTTCATAAGCCAGAGCAAAATCAGGAATGCCATAACCATAATATTCATTCGGATTATAATAATGTGAACTCGACGAACGAATCAAATCCATAATTTGGAAAGCTGTGAGTTCCGGTAAAGCTTGCCACAAACAAGCCGTCATTCCAGATATAAGTGGACAGGAAAAAGATGTACCGTTCCCTGGTCTTGGTTCAGAATATGGGTAAGTGGCGAGCCAAGCCCATTCTCCCATTCCTAAAATATCGGGTTTGACGCGACCATCTTCGCTATAACCCAAAGAAGAAAAGGAAGAAATATTTCCATAAGCATCAACAGAGCCAACGGCTAGAATATGATCGGCATCAGAAGGCGGAGAAATCTTTTTCCAAGCTTTATTGCCCTCATTTCCGGCAGCAGTGGAAAGAATCATCCCTTTGTTTACCGCCATAGAAGCAGCGCGACTGGCAGGGACAGTATATCCATCCAGATCTGCATGCGTATGATTCAAGGAAGGATCGTTAAATTCGTAATAACCTAATGATGTGGAAACTATATCAACTCCTAAACTGTCGGCATATTCCAATGCATACACCCAATAATCTTCTTCTATGGGGTATTCATCATTGTTATTTTCGGTTTGAAAAAGAAAATATTCCGCTGCGGGGGCTGTGCCGACTAAAACGCCCTTTTTATCCGCGAGCATGGTCGAAAGAACCGAAGTTCCATGTGTTTCATAATTATCAAGAGGGTCAGGTTTTTCATGTGTAAAGTTCTTTACTTCAATGATTTTACTCCAATCGAAATAATCAGTCATTAAATATGCCTGATCAAAACCTCCGTCCATGACGGCAATCCAAATCCCTTCGCCGGTAAACCCTAATGAATGAAGTTCTTGCCCACTATTAATAGCTATTTGCTCATAACCTAGACCATAATCACTTTGATTGTAAGTAATTGCCCTTTCGATATTTTCTTCCCTCGATTTTGATGCAGAAGAAGACCTATATCCCTTCCAGACCAAGCTCGCATTCTTCACAAACGGCAATTCTAAAATCGAACTTAAGAGAGACTTATCTTCAATCTCTATGGAAATGGTGGAAACCCACTTACTTGTCGCGCGGATTTTCGCCCCTTTTTCGACCAAAGCATCTATATATTCTTGGGAAATAGGTAAATCCGTTTCGTCAATAACTAAACCTTGTCGAGTTCGTCGCTCAATAGATCGTTCGGAAAGGAAAGCCAAAGGATTATCAATCGAATACCCTGAATTGCCCTTGTCTTTAAGTTCAAGACGATACATATAAGTTTGTGCATCAAGTCCAATCGTACCTGTCGAAAGTAATAGTATAAGAATTAAAATATGTCGCATAAGTATTTGGATTTAAAGTGTTTAATGTTTAGCGTTTATGTCTTTTCTTACTCCTCTTCTTTTTCTATTTCGTTCTTTTTCTCAAGCACTCCTCGACAATAAATAAATCCCGCAAGGGCTAGAAAAATAGACCATTCAAAGAATTTTCCAACTTCAACATGGTGAACATGCTTTAATAAAGTAACCATTATCAACAGAATTGCTGTTATGGCTAATGGTAAAAAACGTATTTTGTAAATGGTATTGAATTTTTGTTTGTTTTTCATATCTTTTATATTGTATTCCTCGTACTCGCCCCCAAAGTTAATAATTATCTGAAACAAGGAACTATTGTATTGAAAAATATAAACCCTCAAATCCGCAATCATATATCTATAATAACAAATTAAAGCGTTGAGTTAA
>DAIPZW010000212.1:0-3510 GCA_036781965.1 Bacteroidales bacterium | reverse complement strand
ATACATATCTGAAAATATAAGCTTTATTTTTCAAAAAATACTAGGAATATTCTTAAAAACAAAGCTTATTTTCGGAAAAATAAAGCTTATATTTTTCAAACTACACCATCTGTCTTTTTGATATGTTTATTGCCTTTTTTGAAGCAAAATGTCAATCGTGCTAAATGCTTGTTTCCTTCCCTTGTTTGAATAATTTATATTCGCTCCAAAGCATTCCGGCGGCTAAAACAACAGACAATGCATCGGAAATAGTTATACTGATCCAAACTCCGTTTATTCCCCATATTCCGGGAAAGATAAGTAAGCAAGGAACTAAGAATATAATTTGCCGAGTAAGTGATAAAATAATAGCTTTAGTCGACTTGCCGATACTTTGAAAGAAGGACGATGTAACTATTTGGAAACCAATCATCGGAAATGTTAGGAATACCCAACGAAGTCCCGGTACGGCTACATCAATTAACTTTTGTTCTGTCGTAAAAATAGAAGCTGCCTTTTCAGGAAACAGTTCTACAAAGGCAAAACCAACGGTCATTATTAAAGTAGCATACAGAATTGTTTTTTTCAAAACGGCTTGTACGCGGTCGTGTCGTTTTGCTCCGAAATTATATCCGGCGATGGGTTGCATGCCTTGGTTAAGTCCCATTACGACCATGATAAATAAGAAAGAAATACGGTTCACGATTCCATAAGCTCCCAGTGCCAAGTCCTTTCCATGCTCGTAAAGTTGGCGATTAATCAATATTACAATCAAACAAGCGGTCGCATTCATCAAAAAAGGAGCCATCCCGATGGAAAGAGCGTCTTTAACTATCTTTTTTCTGAGCTTATAAATCCCTTTTTGCCAATGAATAAAAAAATCTTTATTGTTGAAAATCTGAAATTGCCAAGCCAAAACAATTACTTGAGAGATAATTGTGGCAAGTGCTGAGCCTTGAATTCCCCATTTGAAGCCAAAAATAAACAAGGGATTCAGTATAAGATTAATAATTACTGTCCAAATGGTTGCCATCATGGCTTTTCTAGGACTTCCGATAGACCGAAGAATGGCATTTAATCCTAAATACATGTGAGTAACTACATTTCCAAGCAAAATAACCTGCATAAAATCTCGTGCATAGGGAAGTGTGTTCGAACTTGCTCCAAAAAAGGTCAAAAGAGGATCTAGAAATAATAAGGTAAGTATTGAAAAGGCAATACCCATAATCAGATTCAGAACTAAAACGTTTCCTAAAATATTATTAGCACTTGTATAATCTTTTTGTCCGATTCGGATAGACAAAAGAGTGGAAGCCCCTACGCCTACTAAAGAACCAAATGCTGCGGCAAGGTTCATCAATGGGAAGGAAACCGTCAGCCCGGACAAAGCTAAGTCGCCTACTCCATGACCTATAAAGATACTATCCGTAATGTTGTATAATGAAGTGGCTGTCATAGCAATAATAGCCGGAGCGGCATATTGCTTCAACAGTTTGCCTATGTTTTCAGTTCCTAAGGTAAGTGGAACGCTTTGATTGCTCATTGTCTTATATGAAAAAAATCAAACTTATTCTGTTTATTTATTGAGATATTAGATTTCAGACAAAAGAAAATAGAAACAGACTTAAGATATATAGTCAATCTCTTTTTTAATCTAAAAATCACAATCTTTCTTCTTTGGTCTTTCTGTCTTTAGTCTCTCTCTTTATTCTTCTAATTTATTATTTATCAAATCACGAAGGTAAGAGGCTTTTTCATAATCTTCAAGTCGAACAGCTTCGTCTAAAGCTTCCGAAAGTTCTTGCGCGGACATAGTGTCATAAGTCTTTTTATGTGACTTGTCCGATTGGTTTGTTTTGGTATCTTCCCAAAGAGTAATGTCATCATCAGTAGTAACGCTGACTTCCTCCATAACACTTTCATCTATATAAATAGCGGAAGCGGTTCTTATTCCAATAGCTATAGCATCAGAAGTTCTTGAATCTACAGTAAAAGTAATTCCATCCGGTTGTTCTATATAAAGATTAGAATAAAAGACACCATCTTCATATTTGTAAATGACAACCGTTCTTACTTTTACCTCTAATTTATTGAGTATGTTAACAAATAAATCATGCGATAGGGGGCGGGGCGGGTTCATTCCCTCCAAGAATATAGCAATTGATTGAGCTTCGGGCGTACCTATAATAATAGGTATACGACGATTGCCCTGTTCTTCAGTCAAAACAAGAGCATAAGCTCCGGGTTGGATCTGACTAAATGAAATACCCAACAGCTTGACCTTTTTTAAGCGATTGTTGTCTGAAAAAATATTATTCTCCACTTGTGTTCTCTTTCTTTTTTAGTCTCTACTTCCGCCTAAAAATATGGATATATAATAAAGAAGGGTTGCCAAAGAACCTAAAGCAGCAACTACATAAGTATAAGCAGCGGCTTTCAAAGCACTCTTGGCAGCGCTGTCGTTTTGTGAGTTTGTGATTCCGGATTGATTCAACCAAACCAAAGCTCTTTTACTTGCATTGATTTCTACCGGTAGGGTAATAAAACTAAAAAGAGTAGTTAGGGCAAATAATCCGATTCCGACAAGCAAAATAGTGCTGCCTAGTTCGCTTCTTCCATCACTTCCTAATATAATAATTCCGGCTAAAATTATCCAAGTTACCCATTTCGAAGCAAAACTAACGATAGGAACAAGGTTAGATCGCATTTTTAATGGGCCATAAGCTTTAGCATGTTGAATTGCATGCCCGGTTTCGTGAGCAGCTACGGCGGCAGCGGCAACACTATTACTTCCATAAACCGGTTCGCTCAAATTAATGGTGCGGTTTCTAGGGTCGTAATGGTCTGTAAGTGTTCCTCTTGTAGCTTGAACTTTTACATTGTCAATTCCATTCTGACGAAGCATCATTTCAGCCACATCTTTCCCTGTCATACCGTTTGAAAGCGGCATTTTAGAGTATTTCTTGAATTTCCTTTGCAAATTAGCTTGAACTAGCCAACTAATAATCGCAATTCCAATAAATAATATCCAATAGGTTGACATAATAATCTTGTTTTTTAATCTTTATATCGTATGATGGTTTGTTTTCTGTCCGGCCCAACTGATACTATATGGATAGGCACGCCTAAGTTTTCTTCCAAGAAAGCCAAGTAAGCATTAAATTCCTCAGGAAATTCGTTCTCTTCTTGCATCTTAGTCATGTTAGTTTTCCATCCTTCCAGCTCTGCATATATTGGTTTCAATCGATTATCTATTTCAAATGGAAAGTCTTCGGTTTCTTTTCCGTCAATATCATAAGCTACGCAAGCTTTGATGGTTTCAAAATCGTCTAATACGTCACTTTTCATCATGATTAATTGGGTTACTCCATTAATCATAATAGCATAACGCAAAGCAACAAGGTCAATCCATCCGCAACGACGGGGACGTCCGGTCACAGATCCGTATTCATTTCCCATATCACGCATCTTTTGTCCCGTTTCGTCTGATAATTCAGTTGGGAATGGACCACTTCCTACTCGGGTACAATA
>DAIPZW010000211.1:0-3550 GCA_036781965.1 Bacteroidales bacterium | reverse complement strand
AACTATGAAAAAATTTTACGTTTTTCACACACAAAGATACAGACTTTTTTTATTCTACAAAGCAAAACATTAAAAAAATCAATTTATTTGGTTAATTAGTGCTAAAAAAACATTTTTCACAACTATAAATCAACGATAAACTAATAATATGACAGACAACTCAACCATTACCGATATTAAGAAAGTACATATAGAAACTTATGGATGCCAAATGAACTTCGCAGATAGTGAAGTTATTGCGTCTATCTTACAGATGGATGGATTCGAAATGGGTGAAAAACTAGAAGAAAGCCATTTGATTTTAGTAAACACTTGCTCTATACGAGACAATGCCGAGCAAAAAGTATTGTCGCGACTGCAATATTTCCAATCTTTAAGGAAGAAAAATAAAAAATTGATAGTAGGCGTAGTAGGTTGTATGGCTGAACGCGTTAAAGAAGATTTGATTTCTAATCATGGAGTAGATTTAGTGGCAGGACCCGACTCTTATTTAGATCTTCCTCACTTGATTGCTTCGGTCGAAAGTGGAGAAAAATCAGTAAACGTAGAACTTTCTACCACCGAAACCTATAAAGATGTTATTCCTTTAAAGTTATCGGGCGTAAAAATATCGGGATACATATCTATAATGAGAGGATGTAATAATTTCTGCTCTTATTGTATCGTTCCCTATACTCGTGGGCGGGAAAGAAGCCGCGAACCGGAAAGTATAATCAATGAACTTCGCGTAATGAAAGAAGAAGGTTTTCGGGAAGTTATATTATTAGGTCAAAATGTCAATTCATATCAATATGAAGAAACGGGATTCCCCGAACTATTAGAGATGGTTGCCAAAGAAGCTCCTGAAATGCGGATAAGATTCACGACTTCCCACCCAAAAGATATGAATGATGAAACACTTCACGTAATAGCTCGCTATGAAAATATCTGCAAACAAATTCATTTGCCTGCACAATCGGGAAGTTCTAAGATATTAAAAACGATGAACCGCAAATACACTCGCGAAGATTACTTGGACAGGATTGCTGCTATAAGAAGAATCTTGCCCGAAGCAAGTATTTCTACAGATTTATTCTGCGGATTTTCAGACGAAACAGAAGAAGATCACCAAGAAACCCTGTCTCTGATGCGGGAAGTTGGTTATGACTCTGCGTTTATGTTCAAATATTCCGAACGTCCGGGCACTTTTGCCTCAAAACATTTGCCGGATAATATCTCTGAAGAGATAAAAGTGCGCCGATTAGAAGAAATCATTGCCCTGCAATTGGAACTTTCTCACATGCGAAATAAAGAAGATTTAGGAAAAACGATGGAAGTTTTGGTAGAAGGTTTTTCTAAACGTTCGCGCGAGCAATTATACGGAAGAACTTCGCAAAATAAAGTGGTTATCTTTGATAAAGAAAACTATCGTGTAGGAGATAAAGTAATTGTAAAGATTAATGATGCCAGCCCTGCTACTTTGTTTGGCGAACCCATCAAGTAATTTATACAATTAATAATCAGAAGATTAATTCTTTTTCTGTTATTTTTTATTTATTCTTCTCTGAAAGAGTAATATTTTTTGTACTTTTGCAGGAAATTTAGGTATATTATACAGTAATGAAGAGTAAACGTCTCAAACCTGCGCGGTTTATTAATTCAAAAGTAATTGCAACCATAAGTATTTCATTGGTTCTCTCATTACTTGGGCTTATTATCCTATTGGTCTTACTAGCAAATAATCTTTCTACGTCTTATAAGGAATCTATTACCTTCGAAATTTTCTTGAAAGAGGGTATGTCGGATACTGAAATCCTTGATTTTCAGAAATACCTGAATGGAGAAATCTATACGAACAGTACGCAAGTAATCACAAAGAACGAAGCACTGTCTCTTCTGCAAGAAGAATTAGGAGAAAACCCTGAAGAATTATTGGGATACAATCCTTTGCCTGCTTCGATTATCGTAACTTTAAATGCGGACTATTCCAACACAGATAGCTTGATTATGATTGAGAATCGCTTAATAAGTTTTTCCAATAATATTAAGGAGATAGAATATCAAAAAGAATTGGTGGATTTGATTAATGAGAATATTAAGAAGATGGGATTCGTTTTGTTTAGCATTGCCATTCTTTTGCTTATTATTTCATACGCACTTATCAGCAATACCATTCGCTTGATGATTTATTCTAAACGATTCCTTATATATACGATGAAACTGGTTGGAGCTAAAAGTAATTTTATTCGAGCTCCCTTTATTAAATCAAATATTGCAGGAGGTATTGTTGCAGCCATTATAGCTATGCTACTAATTACCGGTTTCATGTATTATATGTTCCAAGATCTACATGTTTTCTACGAATATATGGGACTAACCAATATCTTAATCACGGCTGCTGCTATATTAATATTGGGATTATTGATACCTTTTGTATCAAGCCACTTAGCTGTCAATAAATTTTTAAGAATAAATAGAGACGACTTATATTATATCTAACAAGACCATGAATAAAAAACAATTCGCCTTTGGCAAAGAGAATTTTATCCTGCTTGGCATCTCTGTAATCCTTATTGTTATTGGATTTATATTGATGTCCGGAGCTTCAACAACAGAAGAAAGTGGTTTTAATCCTGCCATTTTCGATACTAGAAGGATTATAATTGCTCCTTTAACCGTAATGATCGGCTTCGGAATGGTAGTATTTGCAATTTTGAAGAAACCTAAAGATGCAAAAAGCGCTAACTAATGGAGTGGTTTGAGGCATTAATATTAGGAATTATACAAGGATTGACCGAATACTTACCTGTAAGTAGTAGTGGACACTTAACAATTGGTGCTGAATTATTTAGAATAAACAATGCGGAGAACTTAACTTTTACGATAGTAGTTCACGCTGCAACTGTATTAAGTACAATTATAGTTCTTTGGAAAGACATAGTTAAACTGCTCGAAGGTCTTTTTAAGTTCAAATGGAATGAGGAGACCCAATACCTGACAAAAATACTTGTCTCCATGATTCCTATTGCGATCGTAGGCTTTTGCTTCAAAGATCAAGTAGAAGAAATCTTCGAAGGAGGTTTACTTTTGGTGGGTTGTATGCTTTTAATAACTGCCGCCCTATTAATGTTTTCTTATTATGCTAAGCCAAGACAAAAGGATAGTATCAGCTTCAAAGATGCTCTTATTATAGGTATATCTCAAGCCTGCGCAATTTTCCCGGGATTATCAAGATCCGGAACAACAATATCGACAGGATTATTACTTGGCATAAAAAAAGAAAAAGTAGCTCAATTCTCATTTCTAATGGTCATAGTTCCTATCTTGGGAGAGACTCTTTTAGACTTATTCAAAGGAGAATTTTCTGCAAGTTCATCTAACATCCCTACATTATCTCTCGTAATTGGATTCTTAGCCGCTTTCATTTCCGGAGCTATTGCTTGTAAATGGATGTTGAATGTCGTAAAAAAAGGAAAGTTAGTTTATTTCGCCTACTATTGTATTCTTGTAGGAGTAATAGCTATTATATCATCATTTCTTAAGTAACAATAATAACAATGGATTTTATAGG
>DAIPZW010000210.1:0-3555 GCA_036781965.1 Bacteroidales bacterium | reverse complement strand
AGAAAAAGTTATTAATCATTATAAATATAAGATGAAGAAACAATTATTCTTAGGAGATGAAGCTATCGCTCAAGCAGCAATAGACGCCGGTTTATCGGGAGTTTACTCCTATCCCGGAACTCCATCTACTGAAATCACCGAATACATCCAGTCTTCGAAGACAGCAAAAGAGAGAAGTATTCACAGCAAATGGTGTAGTAATGAAAAGACAGCGGTTGAAACCGCATTGGGGATGTCTTATGCCGGAAAGAGAACCCTTTCCTGTATGAAACATGTCGGTTTGAATGTGGCAGCAGATGCCTTTATGAACCTTTCGATGACAGGCGTTACGGGAGGAATGGTTATCATCACAGCCGATGATCCTTCCATGCATTCGTCTCAAAACGAACAAGACAACCGTACGTACGGAAACTTTGCCATGATTCCTATCTTTGAGCCGTCAAATCAGCAAGAAGCATACGACATGACCTACGAAGCTTTTGACTTTTCCGAGAAAATGGGTTATCCCGTCCTGTTAAGAATAACTACACGTATGGCACATTCGCGTTCGGGAGTAGTTACTCGCGAACTTAAACCTCAAAATCAAACACAAGTAGACGATTCTGACCCCATGCGCTATATACTTCTTCCGGCAGTTTCCAGAAGAAGATACAAACATCTTATTGAAATGCAAGATGTTTTCACGAAAGCTTCAGAAGAATCTAAGTATAATCAATACTTCGATGCCCCGAATAAGAAGATGGGTATTATAGCTTGTGGTATAGCTTTCAATTATTTACAAGAAAACTACCCCGATGGATTTGAATATCCCGTATTAAAGATAAGTCAATACCCTTTACCCAAGAAACAACTCCTGAAGATGGCTGAAGAATGCGAGTCAATCCTGGTTATGGAAGACGGACAGCCTATCGTAGAAAGCATGTTGAAGGGTTATTTAGGTATTGGTTTAGATGTTCGCGGGCGTTTAGACGGAACTTTACCTCGCGACGGGGAATTAAATCCTGACCACGTGCGCAAAGCACTAGGAATGAGCGTTGATACACACTTTGAAGTACCTGCGTTGATAGAGAGTCGTCCACCTTCTTTATGCACAGGCTGCGGACATCGCGATGTATATGAAGCATTGAACGAGGTATTGAAAGATTATAAAGGCAAACGCGTGTTCAGTGATATCGGTTGTTATACCTTGGGCGCTATGCCTCCTTTCCGAGCAATCAATACTTGTGTGGATATGGGAGCATCCATCACGATGGCAAAAGGAGCTTCCGATGCAGGAATATTCCCCTCAGTAGCTGTGATTGGCGACTCCACGTTCACTCACTCCGGCATGACAGGCTTACTGGATGCCATAAATTGCAACGCCAATATGTTATTAATCATCTCAGACAACGAGACAACAGGTATGACAGGCGGTCAAGACTCAGCCGGAACAGGCAAAATTCATGACATTTGTAAAGGATTGGGCGTAGATCCTGCTCACTTGAGATCGTTTGTGCCTTTGAAGAAGAACTTTGAAGAGATGAAGCAAATCATACGTGAAGAGATTGAGTATAAAGGATTATCAGTAATTGTTCCTTGTCGGGAATGTATTCAAACGCATGCTCGCAAAGCAAAAGCAAAAAAGCAATAACAAGATGAAAGCAGATATTATTTTAGCAGGAGTCGGCGGACAAGGAATCCTTTCTGTTGCTGCCGTTATCGGACAAGCCGCTTTAGAAGACGGACTTTACCTGAAACAAGCAGAAGTTCACGGTATGAGCCAACGCGGAGGAGACGTACAATCACATCTTCGCTTAAGTGATAAACCCATTGCGTCCGACCTTATACCCTTGGGAAGTGCAAACATTATTATTTCTCTCGAACCAATGGAAGCTTTGCGCTACTTGCCTTTCTTGAAAAAAGACGGTTGGGTGGTTACAGGTTCCAAACCTTTCGTTAATATTCCTAACTATCCGGAAGAAGAAGCCTTGATGGCTGAATACGACAAACTGCCTAACAAAGTGATTATCGATGTAGATACAATCGCTAAAGAGACCGGTTCGGCACGTTCGAGCAATGTAGTATTGCTTGGAGCTGCTTCTCCTTATTTGGGAATCGATTTCTCTAAACTAGAAAATAGCATTCGTGCTATCTTCGGACGTAAAGGAGAAGAAATCGTAGAGGCAAACCTCAAAGCTTTAAGAGCCGGAAGAGATTTCGCAAATAAATGATTTTCCCAAAAAGTTTTGAACAAAAAATAGGATTCGATAAGATAAGGCAACAGGTTACTACCCGTTGCCTTTCTTCGCTTGGAGAGGAACGCGTCGAAAAGATGTCTTTCTCGTCCAATTACAGTCAAATAAACAAAGAATTCCATCAAACTAACGAGTTTGTCAAGATTATAGAAGGAGAAGACAACTTCCCCGCCAACTATTTCTTTGACGTTCGGGATTCACTCAAGAAGATTCGCATCGAAGGAACCTATCTCTTGGAGAAAGAACTGTTTGATATTCGCCGTTCGCTTGAAACTATTCACGAAATCATCCGTTTCTTTGAATTAAAGAAAGAAGGAGAAGACACCCCCTACCCTTATTTAGACGCATTGACCGAAGATATTATCTCTTTCCCCCAATTAATTAAGGAGGTAGATCGCATATTGGATAAGTTCGGACAGATAAAAGACAATGCTTCGTCCGAACTAGCATCCATCCGCAAGCAGTTAGCTTCCACCGTTCAAGGTATCTCAAAGACCTTATCGGGGATTTTGAAATCTGCACAGTCGGAAGGAGTGGTTGATAAAGACGTAAGTCCAACCATGCGCGATGGTCGTTTGGTTATTCCGGTTGCTCCGGCTTATAAACGAAAGCTAAGAGGAATAGTACATGATGAGTCGGCTTCGGGCAAAACAGTCTTTATTGAACCAGCGGAAGTCGTTGAAGCGAATAACAAAGTCCGCGAGTTAGAAAATGAAGAAAAGCGGGAAGTCATCAGGATACTAACTTCTTTCACCAACCAAATACGCCCTGAGATCCCTGAAATCATTAATTCTTATCAGTTCTTAGGCGAGATAGACTTTATTCGAGCTAAAAGTTTGTTTGGAATATCTATCCAAGCTGTCTTTCCTAACTTCCAAGATAAACAACAAGTAGAGCTTTACCGAGCCATACACCCTATTCTATTGCTTTCTCTTCAGAAACAAAACAAATCGGTCGTACCTTTAGACATAGAACTTGACTCGGAGAGAGGAAGATTATTAATCATATCCGGACCGAATGCCGGAGGAAAGTCTGTACTTCTTAAGACAGTCGGCTTACTTCAATACATGATTCAAAGCGGGCTCTTGGTTCCCGTAAGCGAACATTCCCGAATGGGAGTCTTCGAAGATGTCTTTTTAGACATAGGAGATGAACAATCCATTGAGAATGATTTGAGTACTTATAGTTCGCATTTGACGAATATGAAGTATATGGTTAAGAATATAAGTGCTAAATCCCTAATCTTGATTGATGAATTTGGAGGAGGAACCGAACCTCAAATAGGAGGAGCGATTGCCGAAGCCCTTTTGAAGCGATTCAA
>DAIPZW010000209.1:0-3571 GCA_036781965.1 Bacteroidales bacterium | reverse complement strand
ATATAATATAAAATTATTAAAATAACTTCATGGCTTACGAATTATTTCATCAACAACATATTCGGGTCGTCCTTTGACTTCTTCGAATAATATACCTATATATTGTCCTAATACCCCGATAGTCAGTAATTGAACGCCTCCGAAGAAGATTATAGTGATCATTATTGACGTCCAACCCGACTCGGCATCCGTATAACCGAATATTTTTCCACATATATACCAAATCCCCATCAAGACTCCTATCAAGACAGACAGGAAACCCAAGCCCATCGCTATTTGCAAAGGTCTTTTGGAGAAGTAAGTCAGCGCACGTCCACCGAAAGAAAACATTTTTCTCAGCGGATATTTTGTTTGTCCCGCAATTCTTGATTCGCGTTCATAGAAAAAAGGGACTTGTTTGAATCCTATCCATGAAATAATGCCTCGTACGTATTTTCCTCTCTCTTTGAATCGCTTAAATTCCTCGATTATGCGCTTATCTATCAGGCGAAAATCTCCCGTATCTAATGGAAATTTGACTTCTGCCATTTTATTTAGAAATTTATAGAAGAGTTTAGCCGACCAAACCTTAAAAGCTTTCTTTTCCTGACGGGAATTGCGAACACAATAAACCACATTGGCTTGCTCTTCTGCCTGTTTTTCAAGTATTTCGGGGATTAATTCGGGAGGATCTTGCATATCGGCGTCCATGATAATGGCAAAATCCGAATCGCAATGGTGAATTCCTGCCGTTACGGCGGCTTGATGTCCGAAGTTGCGGGAAAAAGAGATCAAGGTAACCGATTCGTCTTGGTCGGCAATTGATTTAAGTCGCTCTTTTGTACCGTCTTCGCTTCCATCATTAACGAATATCAAGCGGGAAGACAAAGGAAGTTTTTCCAAGACTGCTTTTAATCTTGAATAGCAAGTTTCTACTACTACTTCTTCGTTATAACACGGAATAATTACACTGAGTGTCTGCATAGACCAACCGGAAACTCTGTTTTTTACTAACTTTTTCGCCCCAAAGATAGTGTTTTTTCGCTGAACAGCGAAAAAAAGGAACAAGCAGAAAGGAGAAAGAAAAATGTTTAAGGTTTGTTTTTTAGTTTATAAAATTTATTCTTCAAAAAATAAAGGGAATAAATTTTAAAATAAGCTTTATTTTTCCGAAAATAATAGGAATATTTTAAAAATAAAGGTTATATTTTGGGGTATATTTAATGTATTGAAATACAATCAGTTTACAAGGATAAAATTAATCTCCTCACCTAATGTTTGACACAACGTCCACGTTACGTCATATAAAAAACCAAGCTCCTGCTTTGTCGCAAGCGGAAGACGCTTGCTTTTATCTTTATCGTAGCCAGAGAGGCTGCGATAAACACTATATATAGGGTAAGGAAAAAAGGAGAAAGTAACAAGCAGAAGGGAGAAAGAAGAACGTGTATTCTTTTTGTCATCCCAAACTTAATTTGGGATCTCATAAGATTGCGGAGCAAGTCCGCAATGACAGTGTTTTTCTTTCTGCTTTCTGGCTTCTGCTTTCTATCTTTTGGTTATTTTTTGAAAGTCAAATACTTATTGAGCAAAAAATTCAGGAGAGTATAGAAGACAACTCCGATAAGTTGGCAAATATAAGAATGAGTGATAAAGATATGAAAGCCGAAAAGGTCAAAGTCTATGGCAGGGAAATGAGCATACTTATTTAATAGATTGACAAGCAGCAATTGTGGGATATAACTCAGGAGAAAAACGCCGACAAACACCAAAAATTCTTTTTTCCAACTCTTTTGGCTCTTGAAAGTCCAATTGCGGTTCCAGATAAAACTGTTAATCAAGCCGGCTAGATAGCCGAAAAAGTTGGAAACCGAGATGGCTGCGGAAGAAGCTGTATCGTCATGGATCACTTGATAGCCCAAACGCATGATTAGCCAGATTACGGCTGCCGTGATAAGGGTATTCATCACGCCTACAAGCCCGTATTTTATTAATTGAATAAAGAAAGTTTTGTCCATGTCTTATTTACTTATTCGCCAAGTATAATTATATTTGGTTTTGACTATACTATATATATAATAATAGGTATTGACGAAGGGTTGTATCAGATCAAAAAGCGGAAACAAGAGGCAGGGGAATCGAAGATTCAGGCTGCGCGCGGTTTTTGAGAAGACAAACAGTTGGGAAAATAGTCTAATCAGATACATACTAAGGGCGATGATCGGAATATAGAGGGTGTTGAAGGTGGCAATCAGAGTATAAATCACTAAACTCAGGAAAACAAACTTGATGAATGACTCAAATTGCCAAAGGAAACGGTCAGCCTTTTTATAATACTTGCGAGTGAAGGTTTTATCGTGCTTCCATCGTTTCCAATCTGCGGAATCGTCCCATTTGGTATAGACCAATCCATCGGGAGAAACGTCTACGTCCAGGTTCTTCTTATCGGCTATTTCATTTATAAAGAGATCGTCTTCGCCGGATTCGAGAAAACGATAACGGGAATAGCCTTTTTGTTGAGAAAAATAGGTTTTAGCATAGCCCATGTTCCTTCCATTGGCTCCGAAAGGGCGTCCTTTTATCGCCATACTTATCATTTGTATCATCACAAACAGATAATCGAAGAAACGATACTTCCCGCCCAAACCTTTTTGACTTCGAAGGGCAGAAAAACCCAACACAATGGAATGTTTGTCCGAAAAATGGGAAGACATACTCTTTATCCATTGATTGGAAGCAGGTATACTGTCCAATTCGGTAAAGAGCAAGCTGTCATATTTAGCTGCTTTCACTCCCAAAGTCAAGCATAATTTCTTGCGGCTTAGGTTTCTGGTTTCATCCGGTATGTAAGTATGATAAAGATGTGGGTAATTCAGACTCAAACGCTTGAGAATATCATTATTATCCTCGTCCAAATTATCTTTAACTACGATCAATTCAAACAAAAGATAGTCTTGTTCGAGTAGATTCTTGATAGTTTCCTCCAGATTCGGGTCGCCGTCTTGAATAGAAATAATCACAGAGACGGGAGGAGAGGATATATCCGGCGCTGTTTCCTTTTTTCTTTTCTGTTGTAGGTAATACGGCTTCGCGATAAGCAACCAATAATATATTAATTCTATCAACAGGCAAAAAGCAAGGCATGAAAGCAAAGGGATATATTCTATAATCAAGTCCATAAGTGTTATATTAAATCAGAAAAATAAGATTTAGGCAAAGATCGGCGGTTGTATTGCGAAGCCATCACTTCTCCATAAGCGCCCGAAGAACGAATTGCTATCAAATTCCCTCTGGACACTTTATTTAATTCGATGTCTTTGGCAAAACAATCGGAAGATTCGCAAACAGGACCTACAACGTCGTAGGTTTCTTTGGTTTCAGGGGAAGATAAGTTCTGTATTTCGTGATGAGCTTCGTATAAAGCCGGACGAATTAGCTCCGTGAAGCCGGCATCTAATATGACAAACTTCTTGTGCGAGCCTTCTTTCACATACAATACCTTAGATATAAGCGAACCGCTCTGACCTACGATCGAACGTCCCGGTTCAAAATGTATTTCTTGTTGAGGAAGTGCTTTGAAATAAGTATGAAA
>DAIPZW010000208.1:0-3587 GCA_036781965.1 Bacteroidales bacterium | reverse complement strand
CCCGATGAACAGGTGGTTTAATATATTCAAAAAGAAGCCTATCGACTTAATCTTTCAAAGAGCGGAAATCAGTTGATTTCATGGTTTTCGCTTCAATGTCTTTATTTCTGATGCGGATGAAGATTTGAGTTCCCAAAGCGGCATAGTCAGATTTGATAGAAGCCATACCAATTCCTTTTTTAGTATAAGGAGAAAGGGTTCCGGAAGTAACTTCGCCGATGACTTCGCCGTTTTCGTTCACAATTTCATAGCCTTGACGAGGGATTCCCTTGCCTATTAATACGAAACCGACCGATTTGCGAGGAACACCTGCTGCTTTTTCTGCTTCAATAACCGGACGACCTACGAAATCATTACCTTCAACTAATTTAGTTGCCCAAGGCAAACCGGATTGTAATGGAGATCTTTCGTCGCATAACTCATGTCCGTATAGAGGAAAACCTGCTTCCAGACGTAAAGTATCACGTGCTCCTAAACCAATCGGTTTGATGCCGAACTCTGCACCAGCTTCGAAAATAGCATTCCAGATTTTGATAGAATGTTCTGGGTAGAAATAAAGTTCAAAACCTCCGCAACCTGTATATCCGGTAGCAGAAATGATAACATTATCAACTCCTGCAATTCTTCCTTCAGTGAAAGTATAATAAGTTATCTTCTCTAAATCTATATCCGTTAGTTTTTGAAGTGTTTTCAATGCTAAAGGCCCTTGAATAGCTAATTGAGCCATGTGATCTGAGGCATTTTCCAGCTCAGCTCCCATTGTATTTTGTTTTACACAGTGTGCCCAATCTTTTTCAATGTTTGAAGCATTGACTACCAATAGGTATTTTTCGTCTTCGTAGTGATAAACCAAAAGGTCATCTACAATTCCTCCTGTTTCGCTTGGGAAACAAGTATATTGTACCTTTCCAACGGGAATTACATGGATGTCATTGCTGGTAACGCGTTGCACAAATTCAGTTGCTTTAGACCCTTTTACCCAAAACTCGCCCATGTGAGAAACATCAAACACTCCTACTCCACCTATAACCGTATTGTGTTCTTCAATAATACCTGTTGGATATTCTATCGGCATTTCATAGCCTGCAAACTCGTGCATTTTTGCTCCTAAAGCATGATGCAATTCATTAAATGGTGTTTTTTTCATTTTTAATTATAATTATAGTCTTAATGATTTTCTATGATTCGATTATTTAGTTAGTTCGGCAATTTTAACGATTACTTCTGTTGCTTTTTCCATCGATTGGATAGAAACAAACTCGTAACGACCGTGGAAATTATGCCCTCCGGTAAAGATATTTGGGCAAGGAAGACCTTTGAATGATAGTTGTGCGCCGTCAGTTCCTCCTCTAATCGGTTTCACTTTCGGTTTCACTCCTACCGATTCCATTGCTTGATAAGCCAAATCTATAATATGTATCTTTGGTTCTACTATTTCTTTCATGTTACGATATTGTTGTTTCACGTCCAAAGTGACCGTTCCTTTCGGATAAACCGTATTCAAGTAGTTAGTAATTGTTTCCAATTGTTTTACTCTTTCATCAAAGCGTTCTGCCGAATGATCTCTGATGATATAAGCTAAAGTCGCTTCTTCAACCGTACCGGTCATACCCACTAAATGGAAGAAACCTTCGTATCCTTCGGTATGTTCCGGACGTTCAACAGGAGGAAGCATGTTTGCAAACTGCATAGCTACCAAAGCGGCATTAACCATTTTATTTTTTGCCGTTCCGGGATGCACATTCATCCCTTTTATCGTAATTTTTGCACCTGCAGCATTGAAGTTTTCGTATTCTAATTCTCCAATTTCACCGCCATCCATCGTATATGCCCATTCGCAACCGAACTTTTCTACGTCAAACATGGAAGCTCCCATACCTATTTCTTCATCCGGATTGAAAGCAATACGGATTTTACCGTGTTTGATTTCAGGATGATCGATTAAATATTGGATGGCAGTCATAATTTCAGCAATACCTGCTTTGTCGTCAGCTCCTAATAAGGTAGTTCCGTCTGTTACTATCAAGTCTTGACCTTTATATCTTGTCAATTCAGGAAACATAGTCGGAGAAAGAATAATATTTTCTTCACTGTTTAAAATAACATCACTGCCATCGTAGTTTTTTACGATACGTGGCTTCACATTTGCTCCCGACATGTCAGGACTTGTATCTAGGTGGGCAATAAAACCAATGGTCGGTCTTTTTTTATCGGTATTAGCCGGAAGTGTAGCCATTAGATAAGCGTGCTCATCTAAGGTTATATCTTCCAAACCCATAGCTTGCATTTCTTTTTTCAACTCTTCCGCCAATAACATTTGCTTAGATGTACTCGGGCGGTTTTCATAATTTTCTTCGCTGGATTGTGTATCGAACGATACATACTTCAAAAAACGGTCTACTAGATTCATATCTTTATCTTTGTTTGATTTGAATTTTAATGTTTGCAAAGATAACAAGAAAATAAATTATACAAAGTTTTGAAGTTAACTTTATTTATTTTGAATCGTTTGTGTCCGGAATGAGATTCGAACTCACACACCGTAATCGGCACTACCCCCTCAAAGTAGCGTGTCTACCAATTCCACCATCCGGACATAAATTCTTTAAGGAGCTGCAAAGATATATTATTTTTGTATATTTAACTAAAGAAATAGCGATCTATTTGTTAAAAAGGTTTTTCTTTGCAAAACTTTTTACAATCTAATAAATTCACGTATGAAGAAATGGACGATTTTTTGTTACCTTTTTCAAATTAAATCGTCTTTGTTGTAGAGCTATCATTTAGATTATCAATTTTAACTAATGTAAAACATGAAACGAACTATTTTGACCCTCGCTATTATAAGCCTAATAAGTATATTTTCTCTATCTGCACAAAATCAATTTTACAGTGTCAAATTTACAATCAAGGGAGAAGTAATTGATTCTTTAAGTATGGAAACAATTCCTTATGCTTCGCTTGATTTATATGAGCAAGGGAATTTAAATTCTCCGACAAGAAGAGAAATAACGGATATGGACGGAAAATTTTCTATCATTTTGACCAAAGCGGGTAAGTATGAACTCGTTATTGACTATATCGGGAAAGAACAAAAACGCATAGCTTTTGAAACAACAAACGAAGGAATAAAAGACTTGGGCGCTATTTATATGAAGGATAACTTAACATTGGACGAAATAGTAATCGTTGCTCAACGTCCATTGGTGCAAGTTGATTTGGATAAAATATCTTATAATATAGAGAATGACCCTGAGGCTAAGACCAGCAATGTAATGGAAATGTTGAAGAAAGTTCCGATGGTAACGGTTGATGGAGAAGATAATATACAGCTAAAAGGATCTTCAAATTATATGATCTATTTAAATGGCAAGCCTTCAACCCTCATAGCTAGTAACCCGAAAGATGTATTAAAAAGTATGCCTGCCAATACCATAAAAGATATAGAAGTAATCACTGATCCGGGAGCTAAGTATGATGCTGAAGGAGTTGCAGGGATTATTAATATCATTACGCAAGACAATTCATCACTTAATGGCTATACAGTATCCGTTAATGCAGGAGTAAATCATCGCGGAGGCTTTAAT
>DAIPZW010000207.1:0-3625 GCA_036781965.1 Bacteroidales bacterium | reverse complement strand
TTTATTCCCTTTATTTTTGAGGAAAGGATAGACATCTTTTGAAATAGGTCTATTACACACAAAAAAGAGTGTACCTTTCGATACACTCCTTTCATTCGTAAATAAATTTCTTTTATTTAACGATCAATTTATTATTGATTATTTTTCCGTCATGTTTTATTTCCAACAAATAAATTCCTGAAGGAACTTGATATTCGAAGCGAGTGTTTCCGTTTGCATAACGTTGATCAACCACGCTTCCGGAAATATTCCTTAAGGTAAGCATTGCGTTTTCGGGGAGGTCTTGAATGTTCACCTCTCCATAAGTCGGATTGGGATAGATAGCAAATTCTTGTCCGTTTACATTAGGAATGGAAACGTCTCCGTCAAATGGAATATACATACCTACATAACTCATTCCTCCGTCTGCTATATTTCCCGAAGCAAGCACTCGTCCTGTTGGGATATCTATTTCACAGAAACCTACGCCCGGATAGTTATTATTGAATAATCGACCGCTTTCCAAATCAAAAGTTAAGCTTTGGAAGCCCATAGAAAGATTCGAAATCGGCAATTGATGAAGGGTTGTTAATGAAGCGTCGGTTTTATTAATCAGAACAAGCTTTCCGCCCGAAGTAATTCCATACAATTCTCCATAAAGATTACAAGCAATGCCGCCGATATACTCTCCCATCGCTCCGATAAGAGTCATTTCTCCTGTTTCGATGTTCAAAGTATAAAGTTCGGAGCTCATAGTTGTGGTATTCATTGTACTTCCGTAAACTATTTCTGTTTGATAATCATAAGTTACGCCTACAAATGGAACTTGTACATCTACTTGTATTCTTGAAACCTCAACAAAATCAGTAGTGTATTTAATAATTTCACGAGTGTACATCGGATTATATTGAACATCAATAGTTACTACATAAACATGCTCATCAAAATAAAATACACCAAATGGGAATGTACCATAACCGAAGTTTATTTCATTTTTCCAAGTAGTTTGATCGGGAGCATTCGAAGAAAAAGAAACTATAGTCGATGAGAAGTAGGAAGAGAAAGCATATACTTCGACCGGAGCCCGGTAGAAAAACGAAAAACTCATAAAATCATTCAATGGATCAGCATCTCCTTCCAACAGGGTATATACTTCTATTTCATAATCTCCATAAGCACTCAAATCTATTCTCTTGTTAAATGTATATTCGGCAGATAAACCGGGAGTTATATTTAATGTAGCATTTTCTATCACAGGAGCATTTCCATTAATAGAGCAAGCAACCGGAACGATGTCTATTGTTTCTCCTCCGTAGTTATGAACACGAATAGTTACTTCACTTGTTGCATTGCCTCCTTTAATTGGAGAAAGAATTTCCGCTATTGCTACTTCTTTTGCATCGGGAGTATAACATTTTACTTGGGCTTCCCATCCCATAAGAGTCTCTTGATAACCTTCTTTCTTAAATACAAATGTCAAAGCACCGTCAGCAGCGCGAGATTCAAAGGTTCTTGTGGCATCATAATCTAAGAAACCACCCAAAGAAGCCAACTTATATTTATCTTCAATGATTTGCCCTTCATATATATGTAAAGAATCTCCTGGAAACTTTAATTCTCCGCTCGGATCGGGGATTGTATATCCATCCGTAAGTTCTAATTCAAAAAATTCAACACTCAAACGTTTTCCTTTTTCAGCAGGAAAGAAAGTCATAGTATATGTTTTTTGCATTTCGTAGACATATTCTTCTTCTACTCCGTCGTCATAAAACATAATATCGCAGGTAGTAACTTTATTGGCTAATCCCATCACTGCTATCGCCCCATAATTGCGAACATCAATAGTCATCGAATTATTTTTAACATTCGTATCTCCGATTACTTCAACAGTTGCTTTTATTTGATAAGTTTTAACCTCAGAAAGGTTTAAAGTATTGTCAAAAGTATAAGTATAATTACTAAAAGCAGGGATTGTTTCTGTTATTGTATGCTCTAATTTAAGTTGATTATCTACATATATTGAGATTTTTGTGCTTTGCACATCTTGATTCCCTACGTTTCTTAATTTCAAAGAAACAGTCTCTTGTGATAAGTCCAATCCACTTTGAGGAGAAGAAATAGAAACAATTTCCATATCCGTAAGCGGCTGTAATTCCTTCACTTCTATTTCATCCAAATACCACCAATGGGCAAATCTTCCCTCATAACGAAAAGCAATGTAAATATCTTTTCCGGCATAATCTTCCAAAGAAACCATATGTTCTTTCCATTGGTCAGTAACATCTTCTTTGTCTATTGTCCAAAGTTCTACAAAATCTCCATCAGCAGGATTTGAACTGCCGGTAGATACTAAAATGCTATTTTTAACATAGTAATTAGGCATAGCAATTAATTCAGAAAAAGCAAGCACGACGTTATTTTGATTAGGAATACTCATGTATGGCAATATTAACCAATTATCTTGAACTCCGAATAAATCCCTATGACGGATAGAATATTCTGAATTATTTGCTCCTAAGGCATTATTTACTTCCCATGCGTTTTGTCCGTCTCCGTCTAAATCAACAATTTCCCAACAATAAGGAAGTTTTTCTTTCTCAAAATTTTCTAAATAAGGATAGGTCGTAAGAGGATTTTTGCAAGGGTCATCTCCAACTAATATACCTTCTATCGTATATTTAGGTCCTGCACTTGTGCTGCTTACTCCGTAGATAGAATAAGTATAATACCCTGAAATTGACGGATTGTCTGTCCAGGTTTCCGAAGCTCCCATTGTAGGATTGCTTATTGTGTGAATTATTTCGTCGTTTCGTGCAATTACGACTGAAAGTAAGTCATCTAAAGGTTTATTCATTACATCTAAAGTTGGGTTTGTCCAAGAAAGTTCGCAAGATAAAGAGTTGTCAATTGCCGGAGTTGCTGTAAAATCTTTTATTTCAGAAGGAAAATTATATGCAAAGACATCCATACTAACAACGTCTACTCTTGTTTTTGTATCTAATTCAATAGTGAAGCTACAAGTAGTTTTTGCCTGAAAATCCCAAGAGAAAAAAGCATTTTCGGCAAGATACATTTGTTCGGGTGTAGGATTTGGAAATCCAAAATAATAAGTACCGGCAGGAATGTCAATTTGTTCACTACCGTTAAAAATAATATTATTTGTATTTAAGTCACCAGCAGCATTTTCAGGGATCTTATATTCAAAGGAATCATAAGTCTCAGGAGCACCAAACAAAGCTAAGAATTCATCTGCAGCATCAGGATTAGAAGAAATAAGCATTTGATAACCAGAACCATCTCCCCATACGTCTCCTACAGTAAGAACTACCCGACAATAACCGTCAGCTATGGGATCATCTTCATTGGCAACAAATTTAATTTTAGGGAAATTAGTTTGAATAGTTGAAGTTCTTTTGAAAGTAGCAACTTCTTCTTTTGTTCTTGGCAAGATTTCATAAGCTTTAGGCGCTAAGTTTAGCTGAGCACTTAAATTGCATACAGTAAGGAATCCGATTAACAAGAAGAGTAAGGTTTTTTTCATGATTTTTTTAGTTTTAGAGTAAGTAATTAGTATAAAAACAAGATAATAGAGCACAAATGTAACAAAAGAGAACATTAGTGCCAAAATAATTAACAAAAAGAAAAT
>DAIPZW010000206.1:0-3639 GCA_036781965.1 Bacteroidales bacterium | reverse complement strand
GACCCTCAGCTTGGAAGGCTAATGCTCTATCAACTGAGCTACTTCCGCAATTTTCTTTTGTGGGCAGTGAAGGATTCGAACCTCCGAAGACGTAAGTCAGCTGAGTTACAGTCAGCCCCAGTTGGCCACTTTGGTAACTACCCCTACAAAAGCGATGCAAAGATACAATAATTATTTAAACCTGCAAGCAAAATCAACCATTTTTATTGCTGTAATGGCAGATTCTACTCCTTTATTTCCTAATTTTCCGCCCGCTCTGTCCAAAGATTGCTGCATCGTGTTATTTGTTAATAATCCGAAGATGAAAGGAATATCTCCCTTTGCATTTAGGTCGGAAAAACCTTGAGTCACTCCTGAGCAAACATACTCAAAATGGGGAGTTTCTCCTTTAATAACACAGCCTAATCCGATAACAGCGTCCGGATGGATGCTGTCCATCATTCTTTTGGCTCCGTAAACCAATTCAAAGCTTCCGGGAACGTATGCAACGGTGATATTTTCCTTTTTAGCTCCGTGTTTAAGTAAAGTTTCGACGGCTCCTTCTTTTAATTTATCGGTTATTTCCGAATTCCACTCCGAAACAACTACTGCGAAGATCATTTCAGAAGCATCAGGGACTGACGATTCGTTATAATCCGATAAAGGTTGAAGTTCGGTTGCCATAGTTAATGGATTATTTCAATAATGTTTCTATGCGTTTGATGTCTTTTTCAATTGTACGTCCTTCGGTAGAAAGCGGATATTCGTTTTCAATCTGTTTGTACAAGTCTAAAGCCTCTTGAAGTTTACCTTCGTTAAAGTAAATGTTCGCTGCTTTATATAAATAATGAGGGGTTAAGGACTCGCTTTTAGCTTCAGCGGCTGCTTTGCGCAAGTATTTTATTGCTTCGTCATAGTTTCCTAGATCTGCGTAAGCGTTACCTATCATACCTGTGACTAGATTGCCTGTCAATTCCTCTTCGACCTTATATTCTTTCAAATACTTAACTGCATTTTCAGCGTCGCCTAGATAAAAGTAACACATTCCTGCATAAGCTTTCGCCAGGTTGCCTTCTTCGGTCGATCCATACTCATTAATTACGTCTAGAAAGCCATAACTTCCGGAGATAGAGTCTCCATGAAGGGCGGCATCCCAATTTTGTTCGCCGAAATAACGTTCTGCTGTGTAGATAGTGTTTACAGCTGCCTCTTCTTTAGGAGCCAGGTAGAATTGACGGTAAGCAAGGTATGCCAAGACTAGTACAATCGCGATTACAGCTCCGATAATAACCTTATTAAGGTGTTTATCTAGGAATTTATCCGTTTTAGTTAGTAGTTCATCTACGTTTTGTTCTGCTTTTGTTTGCTCCACAACGGATTTCTTTGATTTCTTTGCCATCTTATTATATTATAATTAGGTTCTTATATCTTGTTTATTTAGCTTTTCAGCACGCAAAAGTAAACTTTTTATAACAATAAATGAAATTTTCGGCTATCTTTTTTACCTTAATTAGTAAAATCGGCCCTGTAATCAACAAAAAGTTATACATTTGCGTTAATTAAGTTAACTAAATAATCTAACAAAATGCGCTTCTTATTTATCGTACAAGGAGAAGGTCGCGGTCATTTGACACAAGCTATTTCTTTGAGGAACATCCTTACTAAACATGGACACGAGGTGGTTGAAGTCTTGGTCGGAAAGAGCACGCGCAGAAGTCTGCCTGCTTTCTTCTACGAGAAGATAAAAGCTCCTGTTCATCGCTTTGTTAGTCCTAACTTTTTGCCTACTCCCAAAAACAAAAAAGCCGATCTGCGCAAGACGGCAGCCTATAATCTGCTTGCTTCGCCGGCTTATCTGAAGAGTATATTGTCTATCCGCAAGCGGATAAAGCGTTTAGACGCCGATGTGGTTATTAACTTTTACGATTTATTGACCGGATTGTCTTATGCGCTCTTTCCGCCCAAAGTTCCATGCGTTTGCATCGGTCATCAATACCTTTTGTTAAGTCCGGATTATCCTTTTCCGAAGGAGAATAAAGCGCAAATCCGTATGTTGAAGTTTTATACCCGAACCACTGCCATTCGTTCTAAAAAACAATTCGCTCTTTCTTTTGCCGAAGCCGGTCAGCATCACACAAAAAAGCGGATTATCATGCCGCCTTTACTTCGAGATGAGGTCTTAAATGCCACTATTTCGGACGGAGACTATATACATGGATATATGCTCAATGAAGGTTTTGCGGAAGAAGTGATGGATTTTCATAAAGAACATCCGGAGGAGAATATGCATTTCTTTTGGGACAAGAAAGGAGTGAAAGAGACGGAAACGGTCGATGAATCGCTGTCTTTTCATCGCCTAAACGACGAACTATTCATACAATACATGGCGGGATGCCGTGCGTATGCCACCACAGCTGGTTTTGAATCGGTTTGCGAAGCGATGTATTTGGGAAAACCTGCCTTGATGGTGCCTTCGCACATAGAACAAGCCTGCAATGGTTATGAAGCGCAGATGGTGGGAGCAGGAATCACTGCCGATTCGTTTGATTTAGAGGTCTTGCTGAACTATGCCGAGACGTATCAACCTAATCCCGCTTTCCGCGCATGGGTCGATCAGGCGGAGAAACTATGGATCTCGAACTTGGAATCTATTCAAAACGATCGCCCGACCAAAGAAAAACCCGCTCCGAACGTCGAACATACGGCTTGATTCGTTCTTTGTCCTCCCGACTCAAATATTCCGTTGCATGCTGCCTTTGTATTAGGCGGTTTTCCTTATAATCATACGTAAAAGTCATAAATTCAATCTCCAATGCAGGATCATTTTCATTCTTTTCGATGAAATAGTCCAAAGGCACAGGTTCTATATACAAAGATAAATCGTTTAATGGCTCCCATTGTGCATTATAAAAGGATAAATAACTGTCACACAAGGGTCCGCAAACGGTTTCTATACACAATATAATAGGAATATTATTTTCTCCTCCGGAAATAGACCGCTCCAAAACCACTATCTCCAGCGTTTTGCCCTCCATCTCCAAACGGATATAGTTTTCTTCTTTTTCGGTGATAGTTATATCTCCTTCCAAGACGTCAGAAATGGTCGCTTTGCCCATTTCATCATACAAATAGACCAAATCTCCTCGCAACGACATCGGCAACATCGGCAACATCGGCAACAACTCCTCAGGCATATCCTGAAAAAACTGTTCTGCCTGCTGGGCTTTCGCTCCTGTCCACAAAAACACCCAACTGATCGCCAACAACAACATTTTTCGCTTCATCTTCGCCTCCTTCTTTTTTATATAAATGGGAAATAAACCACAAAAGTAATCATTTTTGGGAGAAATAAAACCTCCTCACCCTCCGCCCTCTCCAATATGGAGAGGGAACTAAGGCTTTCGTCATTGCTGAGAAGCAAAGCGACGAAGCAATCTAGTCTGTCCGTTCTGGATTGCTTCAAACAAAGTTTTCGCAATGACGTTTACTGATAACTGAACAAGCGTTTCTTTCTCCTTTTTTTGTTTTTGCTAAACCGTATCCAATTATTTATAAGTCTAAATTTATTCTGATTAAAGTGCTTGAAAAACAATTGATTAGGTATGTTTCCAAAAATAAGCTTTATTTTTGGAAAAATGTTCTTTATTTTTAATTTATAAC
>DAIPZW010000205.1:0-3679 GCA_036781965.1 Bacteroidales bacterium | reverse complement strand
GCTCAGCTAATTCCGTTGCTCTTTGGAAATCGCTGTCTTGTTTAGTTTCTGATGAATACACGCCTGATATTGTTCTAATTACTGCTTTATAACGTCCGGCTACTTCTTCGCAAGCGTCGGATATTTCTCCTAAAGTAGCACGAACGCGTGCTGCTTCCACTGCAAGTTCCAATAAATTGCCTTTTTTAGTTCTTGCACATTCGGTAATAGCAGTCAATGCATTCTTAACTGCTGCTTCGTCTCGTTGAGATTTCAATTGATTCAAACGTTCAATTTGATCTAAACGAACCGCTGTATTGTCAATTTCTAGAATATCAATAGGATCTTCTTTTTCCAAACGATATTTATTAATACCGATGATGGCTTGATTTCCGGAGTCAATACGCGCTTGAGTACGAGCCGCAGCTTCTTCAATACGCATCTTAGGAATACCGGTTTCAATTGCTTTCGCCATTCCACCTAACTCTTGGATTTCTTGAATTAACTCCCATGCTTTGTGAGCTAACTCATTGGTTAGCGTTTCTACATAATAAGAACCTCCCCATGGGTCGATTTCTTTGGTGATATAAGTTTCTTCTTGAATATATATCTGTGTATTACGAGCAATACGAGCCGAGAAATCAGTAGGAAGTGCAATTGCTTCGTCCAACGCATTGGTATGAAGCGATTGTGTATGTCCTAAAGCTGAAGCCATAGCCTCGATACAAGTACGTCCAACGTTATTAAACGGATCTTGTTCCGTAAGAGACCAACCCGATGTCTGAGAGTGAGTACGCAATGCCAAAGACTTAGGATTCTTAGCACCGAAGCTTTTTACAATCTTCGCCCAAATCAAACGACCTGCACGCATTTTTGCAATTTCCATGAAGTGATTCATGCCGATTGCCCAGAAGAAAGATAAACGTGGAGCAAAAGCATCTACATCTATCCCTGCGTTAATCCCTGCTTTCAAGTATTCCATACCATCAGCTAAGGTATATGCTAATTCTATATCAGCAGTTGCGCCGGCTTCTTGCATGTGATAACCGGAAATAGAGATAGAATTGAATTTAGGCATCTTTTGTGAAGTATATTCAAAGATGTCTGCAATGATCTTCATGGAGAATTCAGGTGGGTAAATATAAGTATTACGAACCATGAACTCTTTCAAGATGTCATTTTGTATCGTACCTGCCATTTCTTCCAACTTAGCACCTTGTTCTAATCCTGCATTGATATAAAAAGCAAGAACAGGAAGAACTGCACCGTTCATAGTCATAGAAACTGACATGTCTTTCAAAGGAATACCGTCAAATAAGACTTTCATATTCTCTAAAGAACAAATAGATACACCGGCTTTACCAACATCTCCCACTACTCGTGAATGATCCGGGTCATATCCTCGGTGAGTTGCCAAGTCAAAAGCTACAGATAAACCTTTTTGTCCTGAAGCTAAGTTACGACGATAGAAAGCATTCGATTCTTCTGCAGTAGAGAAACCGGCATATTGACGAATTGTCCATGGACGCATGGCATACATACCGGAATAAGGTCCTCTCAAGAATGGAGGAATACCGGAAGCATAGTTCAAATGCTCCATGCTTTCCAAGTCTTCTTTTGTATAGACGGGTTTTACTTCTATGTGTTCCGGAGTTTTCCAGTCGGCATGAATATTATTGGCTTTAGACCATTCGGTCGCATTAATATTGTTGAAGCCGTCTTTATTTATATCGATGTTTTTAAAATTTACTTTCATGATTAAATTCCTAATTTAGCGTTCAACGATTTTAATGTTTCCAACACATTGCTGCGAACATTGATAAAATATTCGATGCCCAAAGATTTAAGTTCGTCCATATTAGCAGGAGCTCCTGCCACGATCAAGGTTTCTTTTCCTTTAGTAGATTCATAAGCCTGTGGAGCATAAGTAGTGTACTCATCATCGCTTGAACAAAGAACGATAATCTCTGCACCTGCTTTTCTTGCTGCTTCAACTCCGGCTTCAATGGTTTCAAAGCCTAAGTTGTCGATTACTTTATATCCTGCGCATGCTAAGAAGTTGCAAGAGAACTGAGCACGTGCCAAACGCATAGCTAAGTTTCCAATTGTAAGCATGAAAGCCTTAGGTTGTTTACCCGACTTTTCCGTAATAAGACGTAATTCTTCAAATTGTTCGCCTAAACGATGAGTGTTCAAGGTTGTAATGCCATTGTTTTCTTTTTCATTACATCCGCAAAGGCAAGTATGTTCGGAATTCTTAATCTTATTGCCGGCTTCTTCCGTAAAGTTAGGGAATTGATTCGTTCCCAATAGAATTTCTTTACGATTAGCCAATGCAATGAAACGTTTGTTAGCCGAAGCATTTACTGCTTCTTGAATTTCTCCGCTTTTAACCATTTCGTAGAATCCTTTTTCTTCAATAGCTAGGAATTGTTTCCAAGCTTCTTGAGCAATAGATTCAGTTAATGATTCAATATAATAGGAACCTCCCGAAGGATCTACTACTTTATCAAAGTGACATTCTTCTTTTAATAGTAATTGTTGATTGCGTGCAATACGTTCTGAAAAATCATCGGGGATTGTATAAGTTTCATCGAAAGGAGAAACCAACATAGAATCAACACCTGCAATAGAAGCAGACATGGCTTCAGTTTGTGTACGTAGTAAATTTACGTATGCATCAAATACAGTTAAATTGAAAGAGGACGTTTTTGCTAAAATATTCATTTTGGCAGCACAGCGACAATTTTCTCCTTTATTAACCGGACAATCTTTATTCCATTCCGCTACATAAGCATTCACTATTTCAGCCCATAACCAACGAGCTGCACGGAATTTTGCAATTTCCATGAAGTAGTTGGAAGAAATACCAAAATTAAATTTTATTTTGCTTGCAGCTTCTTGAGCATCTATGCCCGCTTCTACTAAACGACTTAGGATTTCATTTCCCCAAGCTAAGCCATAAGCTAATTCTTGAGCAATGAATGAACCTGCATCGTTAAATAAATAAGCATTTACGGCTACTACCTTGAAACAAGGAAGCTCTTTCGCTGCTTTTACTGCTTCAACCAATAGATTTACCCATTCTTCTTTTACCTTACCTTTAGTCAATATAGGTTTGATAAAGTCAGTATTTACAGATCCTTTTATTGAAGCTAAATCATATTTCTTTTCTTTCAAATAATCAGTTAAGATAGTAATCAAATTAACCGATTCTTTTGCACAAGAAATAAAATTCAATTCAATAGCAGGAAGATGAATTTCATCCAAAAGAGTGGCGATGTTTTCTTTGTTTACGTCTTTTCCTTTGATCTTAAAGCCCAAAGAATCTACTCCCTTACCTAAAATATCCAAAGCCTTTTTGTTTGCAGCTTTGAAATCGGTAACCGTAATATCTTGGCGTACATACCAAGTATTATCATCTTTCTTAGTACCTCTCACATAGGGAAATTCTCCCGGTAGTGACTTGGTAATTTCTAATCCTTCAATATCTTCAGCACGATAGAAAGGATTAACATTGAAGCCTTCGTTTGTTTTCCAAACAAGCCTCTTTTCGAAATCCGCGCCTTTCAGATCAGTTACGATCTTTTCCTTCCAAGCTTCGGTAGATATACCGGGGAATTCCGAAAATAATTTTTCGTTTTTATTACTCATATAAAATTAATTAAAGCTATATATATCAAAAAAATAATCTACAAGA
>DAIPZW010000204.1:0-3702 GCA_036781965.1 Bacteroidales bacterium | reverse complement strand
GTACGTCAGTTTAGCAAACTGGTGGTTTCAGCCACTCACCCACACTTCCAAGACTTATTTAATCTTCGTTCCTCTGAACGGCGGTGCAAATGTAGAGTTTTCTTTTGAATAATTCAAATAAACGGAAAAATATTTTTACTTTTGTCTTTCAATTTTTTTATTATGACAAAAAAGAAAATAATATACAGTGCTCTTGGTGTTTTATTGCTGCTAATTATTGCGGCAGGTATTTATGCATATAGTATTTATAGTAAGATGAATTCACCGGCTTTTGAAAGTTTGAAGGCTCCTTTGGTAGTTTATATCGATGAAAGTAAAGATTTTACTAAGCTAACGAATCAATTATCTGAAGCTAAGATAAATGATATTGACTTCTTTATCAAACTATCGGATTGGATGGATTATGATGAGAGTATGAAAACCGGACGATTTGAGTTTTCTGAAGATATAAGCTATCTAAGCTTGATAAGAACACTGAGAAGTTCAAGGCAACCCATGAAGTTTACGTTTAATAATATTCGTCTGAAAGAAGATTTCGCAAAGAAAATGGGCGAAACTTTTATGTTTTCCGGCGATACGCTGCTGAATCGTTTGAATAATGCGAACTATACTAAAGGATTAGGTTTTGATACTCTAACTATCCTTTCTATGTTTATTCCTAATACTTATGAAATGTATTGGGATATATCCGCAGATCAATTTATCGAGAAAATGAAGTCGGAATATGATCGATTTTGGAATGAAGAGCGCTTGAAAAAGGCTAAAGATATAAATCTTACGCCTATTGAAGCGTCTATTTTAGCCTCTATCGTAGAAGAAGAAACCGCTCAACCTAATGAATATCCGATCGTAGCCGGGTTATATCTCAATAGATTGAATAAAGGAATGCTATTACAGGCCGATCCTACCGTTAAATATGCCGTAGGCGATGTAACATTAAAGAGAATACTCAATAAACACTTAACGGTTGATTCTCCTTATAATACGTATAAATATTCAGGGCTTCCCCCCGGACTCATTCGCCAGCCTTCGATACAAAGTATAGACGCAGTCTTGAATCCGACCCAGCATAATTATATTTATATGTGTGCGAAAGAAGATTTTTCGGGCACTCACAATTTTGCTGTTACTTTAACAGAACATAGTCGCAATGCCCGAAAATATCAAGATGCACTAAACCGGATAGGTATCAGGTAGTACTTATTTTTTATCTTTCAAAAGATCCCTGATTTCAGTAAGAAGAGTTTCTTCCTTGCTTGGTTCAGGAGCCGGAGCAGGTGCTTCTTCTTTTTTCTTATGGAAACTATTGATTCCTTTTATCATCAAGAAGATTGCAAAAGCTACAATTAGAAAGTTAATCAATGTATCGATGAATGTTCCATAATTGATTGTAACAGCAGGAATTATTTCTCCGGCAGTATCTATACTAGCTTCCTGCAAAGTCAATTTTAAGTCTGAAAAATCAACTCCACCAATCAATAACCCCAATGGAGGCATGATTACATCAGAAACAAATGAACTTACGATTTGTCCAAATGCACCTCCAATAATGATACCGACAGCCATATCCATCACATTGCCACGCATAGCAAAATCCTTGAGCTCTTTAATAAAACTCATGTTGATTCTAATTTTTAAGTAAATAATAATTGAATATTTTTTATTCAACTTGTCTATTCTATGGATAAAATGCAAAAATAGACAAAAAGTTTGAAACAACGTTCGCCATTAGGCAATTAAGAAATCGTAAATCTAAATTCTAAAATCGTAAATAAATTATCCTTATCTTTGTGCCTCAAATTTGACATTTATGAATATTCAACAATTAATTCGCCTAAACATAGAGCGTTTATATAGTATAGAATTGCCTGAATCGGCAGTGCAACTTCAAAAAACCAAGAAAGAATTTGAGGGACATTTGACTTTAGTCGTATTTCCTTTGGTAAAACTATCAAAAAAATCGCCCGAACAGACAGCTAATGAGATAGGAGAATACCTTATTCAGAACGAATCGACCATTACGAGTTATAATGTGATCAAAGGATTTCTTAATTTGACCATTGCGCCTGCTTTTTGGATTGATATACTTAATCAACTAGATAGAGATGAAGCATTTGGATTGAAAGAAGTTACTCCGACTGCTCCTTTGGCTATGGTGGAGTATTCATCGCCTAATACAAATAAACCCTTGCATTTAGGACATATCCGTAATAATCTGTTAGGATATAGTATTGCCGAGATATTAAAAGCAAGAGGCAATAAAGTTGTAAAAACTAACATCGTAAATGACAGAGGAATCCATATTTGTAAGTCAATGTTAGCTTGGAAGTTATGGGGAAATGGCGAAACTCCCGAGTCTTCCGGCAAGAAAGGCGACCATCTGATAGGCGATTATTATGTTTTATTTGACAAAGAATATAAAAAAGAGCTCGAAGAGTTGCGCAATGCAGGACTTTCGGAAGATGAAGCGAAGGAAAAGTCGTCTTTGATGGAGCAAGCCCGCGAAATGTTACGTTTGTGGGAGGCGGGCGACTATGAAACTCGCGCTTTGTGGGAAAAGATGAATACTTGGGTCTATCAAGGATTTGAAGAAACCTATAAAACTTTGGGTGTTGACTTCGATAAAATTTACTATGAATCTGAAACTTATTTAGTTGGCAAAGAAAAAGTCTTGGAAGGCGTAGATAAAAATATATTTACTCGTAAAGAAGACGATTCTGTTTGGGCTGACCTCACACAAGACGGTTTAGATGAAAAATTATTGCTTCGTGCCGATGGGACTTCCGTTTATATGACTCAAGATATAGGAACTGCTGCCCTTCGTTTTCAAGATTATCCGATAGACAAAATGATATATGTAGTTGGAAATGAGCAAAATTATCATTTTCAAGTATTATCTATTTTATTGGATAAGTTAGGTTATGATTTTGGCAAGGGGTTGTATCATTTCTCCTATGGAATGGTGGAACTTCCCGATGGAAAAATGAAATCTCGCGAGGGAACAGTCGTCGATGCCGACGATTTAGTTGAAGAGATGATCAGCGAAGCTCGTCGAATCTCCTTAGAAGCCGGAAAATTTGAAGAAAGAACCGAAGAAGAAATACAAGAAGTTTCCCGTATGGTAGGCTTGGGTGCATTGAAATACTTCATTCTCAAAGTGGATCCACGTAAAAACATGGTTTTCAACCCCAAAGAATCCATTGACTTTAATGGAAATACCGGTCCATTTATTCAATATACTTATGCGCGTATCCAATCCCTTTGGAGAAAGGCAGATCTTTCCGCTTTTGCCCTTCCTGATACCATTCCGACTGATATTTCAATCAATGAAAAGGAAATAAACCTGATTCAAACCTTAAACGAGTTTGATTCAACGGTTCAAGAAGCAGCGGACAAGTACTCCCCTGCCCTAATTGCCAATTATTTGTATGAATTAGTCAAAGAATACAATCAATTCTACCACGATTATTCCATCTTAAAAGAACCTGATGAGCATATTCGCAAATTTCGCTTGACTCTTTCCCGCAATGTTGGGAAAGTAATTAAGACCGGCTTCGCTCTTTTAGGGATTGAAGTTCCCGAAAGAATGTAATCCGCCTAGCTTTTTATTATATTAACCTCTTACTGTAATCCCTCTCCGCAAGAGAGGGATCTTTTTTTCTATACCTTTAGCGTCTTCAAAAAGATAAACCTTATTTTAAA
>DAIPZW010000203.1:0-3750 GCA_036781965.1 Bacteroidales bacterium | reverse complement strand
ATTTTTTAGATGTTTATCCTTGGTTATTGCCCATTATTATCTTCTGTGGGCGTATTTTTGATGTTACTTTAGGTACTTTGCGTATTATTTTTGTTTCGAAGGGCGAAAAATATAAAGCTCCTATCGTAGGATTCTTTGAAGTGTTTATTTGGATTGTGATTATTTCTCAAATTATTTCAAGAGCAAATGATTTAGTTGCTTATCTTTCTTATGCCGCAGGTTATGCCGCAGGTAACTATATCGGTATCTTGGTTGAGAATAAGATTGCTTTTGGTTTCCAACTATTTAGGGTGTATACTAAAAGAGATCCGCATGAATTATTGCAACTTCTGAATAAGAATGGTTTCGGTGCAACTCTTATTAAAGGAGAAGGAGCGGTTTCGGAAGTGGATATTGTCGAGATTGTCGTAAATAGAAAAGGAGCAAACAAAGTAAGCGAACTTATAAATACTTTTGATGCCAATGCTTTCTATCTGGTTGAGGATATTCGTTCCAAACGAAAAGGAATCTTTGGCTTTTCGGGCAGTACAGCTGGAGCTCCTCGCTTAGGAAAATAAATAGGATGCTTAAAACTTAAATCCATTTAGGAAATCTAAGACAAACATTCTTTTCTTTCCGGCTTGTTGAATATTCAACAGTCGGATAAATCCGTCTTGTGTAGCTACATCTAGATATGATTTTCGGTCAGTTAGTAATTGTCCGGGTGTTAAGTCGTGTTTCTCTATTCGTTTTCCAGATTCAAAGACTTTTAAAGTAATATTTTCTCCCGATGGAAAAGTCAATTCGGTAAAAGCAGCGGGATAAGGAGACAGTCCTCTTATGAAATCATAAATTTCTTTCGAGGAACGATTCCAATCAATCTTACAAGTTTCTTTGAATATCTTAGGTGCAGCTTTTAATTCGCCTTCTCCGATTACTTGTTCTTGAGGTATAGAATGAATATTGCCTGATAAAATAGAATCAACCGTTTTTGTAACCAATTCAGCCCCTAAGAACATCAATTTATCGTGAACAATACCCACATTGTCAGTTTCGCTTATCTGAATTTTCTCTTGTGAAATAATATTACCCATATCTATTTCATGTTGCAAGAAGAAAGTCGTGATTCCTGTTTCGGTTTCTCCATTGATTATTGCCCAATTAATAGGAGCAGCTCCTCGATATTGAGGAAGTAAAGAAGCATGCAGATTGAAAGTTCCTAATCGTGGCATATTCCAAACGACTTCTGGAAGCATTCTAAAGGCAACTACAATTTGTAAATCGGCTTTCCATGCTTTTAAGTCTTGAATAAACTCAGGGTCTTTTAAATTTTCCGGTTGAAGAAGTGGTAGGTTTTGCTCTAAAGCATATTCTTTTACAGGCGAGAACTGTATTTTCTTTCCTCTTCCTGCAGGTTTGTCGGGCATAGTTACTACACCAACCACATTATATTCTCCTTCTACCAATGCGCGTAAACTTTCTACGGCAAAATCAGGAGTGCCTAAATAAACAATTCTTAGATTCTTTTTATTCATGGTTATGCATCATCAGAAAAATTTTTTACCAATACCTCTCTATAGGAATTAAATATTTTTGATTTGGAAACAAATCCAAGATATTTGCCCTCTTCGTCCACTACCGGTAAGTTCCAAGCTTTCGTATCGTCAAATAATTGCATAATCTTCTCCATAGACATATTTACAATGATCTTGGCTTGAGGAGAAACCATAAACTTATTGACTTGAAAGCGAGTATGCAACTCCGGACGGAACATAATATTCCGAATATTGTCGAGAGTAACGATTCCTTTTAATACATTATTATCATCAACTACGGGAAATACGTTTCGTTGAGATTTAGTAATGGCTTTTACCACATCTCCTAAATACATATCCGGTTTTACGGATATAAAGTCCGTTTCTATAACTGAATCTATATTTAATAAGGTCAGAACTGCTTTGTCCTTATGATGGGTAATTAGCTCTCCTTTCTTAGCCAAACGCATAGAATAAAGACTGTGTTTCTCAAAGAGCATGATTGTAAAGTAAGAGCTGATAGAAACAATCATAAGGGGAAGAAATAAATCATATCCTCCTGTTAATTCAGCTATTAAGAAGACAGAAGTTAAAGGCGAATGCATCACGGCAGCCATCATTCCCGCCATTCCCATTAAGGCAAAGTTTTCTTGAGGTAAGTAAATATACTCCGAAAGGAAAGAATTATTTAAGAAAAAAGAAAAAGCAAAGCCAATAACACAACCTAAGAATAAAGAAGGGGCAAAGATTCCTCCACATCCTCCCCCTCCATTAGTGGCGCTCGTAGCAAATACTTTAAATAGAATGATCATCAGAGCGAAAATAAGTATGCCTCCCCAATTATCCGCTACACCTTCAAACAGACTTCCATTTAATAGTTGTTGGTATTGATTACTTAATAAGTTTCCAATCGTATCATATCCTTCTCCATAAAGAGGAGGAAGAAGGAAAATGAGAACACTTAAAATTGCAGCTCCGAAGAAAAACTTTTTCCAAAAAGTTTTTAATTTCCGATGAAAGATACCTTCAAACCATATTGTAGCCCGAGTAAAGTATAATGCGAACAGTCCGCAAAATATACCTAATAATAATACATAAGGGATACGACCTAAGGCAAATACTTCTACTTGGGAGAACTTAAACATTGCATCAGTACCTGTAAATATATAAGAAATACAAGCGGCCGAGACAGAAGATATTAATAAAGGTAATACCGCCGTCGCAGTTAGGTCAAGCATTAATACTTCGATAGTGAAAAGTAAGCCGGCAATAGGCGCTTTAAAGATTCCTGCTATCGCTCCTGCTGCTCCACAGCCCACTAATAGCATTAAGTTCTTTTGCTCCATCTTAAATCTACGACCTAAGTTAGAACCAATAGCTGAACCGGTTAGTACAATAGGTGCTTCCGCTCCTACAGACCCCCCAAATCCGATAGTTATAGAACTTGCAACCAAAGAAGACCACATATTATGTGGCTTAATCCGACTTTTACGCTGAGAAATAGCAAAAAGAATTTTAGTTACCCCGTGTCCTATATCGTCCTTTACGATATATTTTACAAATAAGCCGGATATTAATATCCCTATTGCAGGATATATTAAATATAACCAATTGGCATCATATATTTCTATCTGATCTGTGAGTATATGTTGAATAAAGTGGATGGCATTCTTCAGTAAGATAGCTGAAAAAGCAGTCAATATACCTACCATTAAGCTAAGAATGAGCAAGAAATGTTTTTCCTTGATTTGTTTTTCTCGCCAAACTATTATTTTATCGAACCAAGCTTTCATAAATAATTATATCCCTTTGCCGGTAACTATTGTTTTTATAGTGTAAATTAATATTTTAGTATCTAATCCCAACGACATATTTTCATAATATAATATATCGTATTGAAGACGTTCTGTCATTTGATCCAAATCGGAAGCATAACCAAACTTTACCATCCCCCAAGAAGTAATTCCCGGACGGACATTGTGGAGTAAGTAATAATAAGGTGCTTTTTTTGCGATTTGTTCGATATAAAACTTCCTTTCAGGACGAGGCCCTACTAAAGACATATCGCCTTTTAAGACATTCCAAAACTGAGGAAGTTCATCTAACCGATATTTCCGCATAATTTGACCATAAGGCGTAATGCGATCATCATTTATTGAGGATAAAGAAGGCCCTTCTTTCTCAGCATCTTCCCTCATAGTGCGGAACTTATAAATAGTAAACGGTTTCCCTCTAT
>DAIPZW010000202.1:0-3775 GCA_036781965.1 Bacteroidales bacterium | reverse complement strand
CATTAGCTATTGCATTAACAGCTTGTAATAAGAGTGAAACTGAAAAGGGAATGGAAGTTTTGGAGCAAGCTCGTACTTTCTATAATAATAAGGAATATACTTCTGCAAAGGTTTTGCTCGATAGTTTGGAAAGAACTTATCCTAAGGATGTAAAAATACAAAGAGAAAGATTGAATCTGGTAGAAGAAGTTGAACTTGCCGAATCGGAAAGAAATATTCTTTTTGTAGATAGCATGATTGCACAAACAACAGCAAGACTTCAAGAGATGCTTCCTGCTTTTGCATACGAAAAGAAAGAAGAATATGACGATTTAGGAAGATATATAGATAAAACATATAATCCTACATTTCAAAATGCAAATCAATTTTTAAAAGTAGAAGTGAACGAGGTAGGGGAGTTAAGTTTGATTAGTGGATTTAGTGGTTCGACTATTAATCATACTCAATTAAAGGTTTCGGATGCGGAAGGAGCTTATGCAGAATCTACAGTTCTTGCTAAAGATGATGTATTTAATCGTTCTTTTCAAGATGGAACAGGTCGTCATTATGAAACTTTGACTTTCCAAAAAGGAGCAGACAATGGAGTTTTAATGTTTATATATAATAATGTAGATAAAAAACTTACTCTTCAACGCTTAGGAGGAAAGAAAACAGCTCCTGTCGTTTTATCTGATAAAGAAAAAGCTTCAGTTAAGCGATTAACGGATCTTTCTTTAGTGGTTCAAGATTTAGTTCTTTTTCAAAAAGAGAAAAATAATTTAGAAAAGAGAATTGAATACCTTAATAATAAGAGAAAAACTACGGCTGAATAATATTTATCTCAACTTGTTTCTATTATAGTGAGGAGTAATCTTCATTATAAATAGGAAAATAGAAAGTAAAGTCAAACATCCTCCTAAGAAATAAGCAGTAGGAAAGTTCCATTTCTGAGCAATAACTCCTCCGAGTACGAGTCCTATGCCAATACCTACGTCCCATGAAGTAAGGTAAGTAGAAGTTGCTGTGCCTCGTTTGTTGTTTGGAGCTAAATTAACAAACATGGTATTGAATGCAGGGAACATAGTTCCAAAACCTACCCCTAGAAAGAAAGCTGTAGTATAAAAAACAATCATTGCAAGTGTAGAACTTTGCTCTGCCAATAAGAAACAGCTGGATAATGCAAAGAATCCAATCATCACCAGGACAATACCTATTGATATAACTTGAGTAGTTCGACCTCTATCCACTTGTTTCCCGGAAAAGATACGGGCAATCGCCATTCCGACCGCTAGCATGATAAAAAATAATCCTGTTCCGCCGCCTATTCCTATCGTACGTCCATACATAGCCACGTAAGTCGTTGTCATTCCATAGGGAATGGATAAAAGCAGTAATGCAATTCCGGCAGGAATCCCTTTTTTCAAAAAGAAACGGTCTAAAGATATAGGTTCTCGCTTAGTAGTTTGTCTGACAGGGGTTTTTACTAAAGAAGCCATTATAAATCCAAGTGTTCCTGAACCTAATGCTGATAAAAAAATTACATCAAATGAATAATGGTCGTAGAGAAAAAGTCCTGTCATTGGACCCAATGCCATAGCCATATTATTAGATAGACCATAATACCCTAAACTTTCACCTCGACGAGAGGAAGGGGAAATATCTATTACGATTGTATTTCCCGATACGGTTACCATTCCGAAAGACAAACCATGAAGCATACGCATCACGGTAAAGACAAACAAAGTTCCGGCCAATAAATAACCTGCGAATATGGCTGTAAATACAAAATAAGCTAAAAGATATAAGGGTTTGCGAATAAAAGTATCAAGCAAATAACCCGAAAAAGGACGAATAAGAAGAGCAGCTATCGTATAAGACGACAGAATAACTCCAATAAGATTTTTTTCGGTCTGAAATACCTCTTCAAGATAGAAAGGAAGTATGGGCATTAATAGATAGAAGGCAAAGAATAATAAAAAATTAGCTACAATAATGCAGCAATAACTTTTTGTAATTAAACGTTCCTTTACCATAATTCAAAACAAGGAGTTTTTCATTCGTCCCAATCGTATTCTTCGTAATCAAAAAAGTCTTTTTCGTCGGTATATTCTTCCTCGATGGAATAATCAAAGTCATCATCAACATCGGCTATCTTAATATCCATAGGACGTTGAACAATACTTTCCATGTCATGGAAATCTTGCTTATTAAGTTCTTTCCAAAGTAAATCTTTCAAAGCAACGATTCCTTTATGAGTAATAGAAGAAATAAATAAATGCGGAAGATCTTCCGAAAGCTCTTTTTCTATTTCCGCTTCAAGTTCATCGTCCAACATATCTGATTTGGAAATAGCCAAGATACGTCTTTTATCCAATAGTTCGGGATTGTATTTGGTAAGCTCTCCTAAAAGGATTTCATATTCTTTTTTTATGTCGTCAGCATCAGCGGGAACCATAAATAACAAAAGTGAATTGCGCTCAATGTGGCGTAAGAATCTTAATCCCAATCCTTTTCCTTCGCTAGCTCCTTCTATAATACCCGGAATATCAGCCATTACAAAAGAATGATCACCGCGAACATCCACAATGCCTAAGCTTGGTTCAAGTGTAGTAAAAGGATAATTGGCAATTTTAGGCTTGGCAGCCGATACAACTGACAAGAGTGTTGATTTTCCTGCATTAGGAAATCCTACCAATCCTACGTCTGCTAATAATTTTAATTGAAGGATAACTCGTTTTTCCTGATAAGGCTCGCCGGGTTGAGAGTATTTGGGAGCTTGATTCGTAGAAGTTTTGAAATGATTATTACCTCTTCCTCCACGACCTCCTTGAAGTAGAATTATTTCTTGTCCGTCGTAACTAATATCACAGATAAATTCGCCGGTTTCTCCATCAAAAACGACAGTTCCTAATGGAACTTCAATTGTTTTGTCGGCTCCGTCCTTGCCTTTGCTTAGTCTTCCGCTTCCACCTTCCCCATGTCCGGCTAAGATATGTCGTTCATATTTAAGATGAAGCAGAGTCCAATAATTACGATTTCCTTTTAAGATAACACTTCCTCCGTCACCTCCGTCACCTCCATCGGGTCCTCCGAAAGGAATATACTTTTCACGGCGGAAGTGAGTAGAACCTCTACCACCTTTGCCTGAACGACAATAAATTTTGATATAATCTACGAAATTAGATTCAGCCATTTTAGAAACTTACATGATCTAAAGTTTGAAGAATACTTTCAAAAACTCCTTCTACATCGCCGTTTCCGTTGATATTAAATAATTTTCCTCTTTTCTTGTAATATTCTTTTAAAGGTTCGGTTTTTTCTTTATATATTTCCAAACGAAGTTTGACTACCTCAAGGTTATCATCTGCTCTCCCTTCATAATCTCCTCGTTTCAATAAGCGTTTTATTAATTTTTCTTCATCTACGGCAAGATTTATCAAGGCGGCTATGGATGTGTTTCTTTCTTTCAGCATTTCATCTAAAAGACTTGCTTGATTCAAATTGCGAGGAAATCCATCCAATAAGTATCCTTTTTCATCCGGATTCTCATTTAAAATATCTTCCAATAGTTTTATAACCACATCATCCGGCGCAAAATGTCCTTTTGTGATATATTGGTTCGCAATTTGTCCCAACTCCGTGCCTTTTTCTATTTCTTCACGAAGAATAGTTCCTGTAGAAATGTGGAATAAACCATATTTCTCAGCAATAAGTTTACTTTGAGTACCTTTTCCTGCTCCAGGGGCTCCGAAAATTATAATATTCAACATATTCTATTAAAATCTTATCTGTTTAT
>DAIPZW010000201.1:0-3832 GCA_036781965.1 Bacteroidales bacterium | reverse complement strand
TATTCTTCCGCCATTAGAAAAGTTAGTTCGTTTAAAATCAATCTGTTTAATAGTGGAAAATCAAAGATTTTTCCACTATTGACACGGTTCACCCCGCCGCGCCCTGAACGCCCTTTCGTAATTACGAAAGAGAAAAGCCCCTTATATGATTGAGCGCATGGTAATTGTGCCATTGCGTGCGAGAATAAAAAAAAAAGAGGTAATCACTTACCTCTTTTATCGCACGTCAATACCTTATAGCCTATCCGAATGAACTCACAACGAAGCCTACCGAAGCCAAGCGGGGAAACTTATTCATACCAATGAATAGTGTGTCCCAAGCGTCCGTACCATCTGTGCGGTATTCGAGTAAGTCTTCGTCCGTCTCTGCGAGCTTCTCTCCGGACTTATCCTTTTTGAATCCATCGGGACCGTTCCGAGTCCCGGCTTGCTCCATGGCGAGGAGAAGCTCCTCATTATTTTCTTTATTAATTAGTGGGTATAATCCTGATTGACCTTTGAATGCCTGTGATATAAGTAACCATTTTTCGTGGTGTTTCATGGGATTACCGATGTAAACAGGGTCGATTTGCCAACCTTGTTTCTCAAACTCATCACATACAACCGTCATAAAGTCTTCATCATTGACAGCATAGTTATTACCAAGCGCAGTTGTATCATAGTAATAGACAACTGTTTTATTCCTTTGATGACGATAGTACTTGCAAAAGTCCTGAACGCACTCCCGGAGCTTACGATCATACTTAACAAAGAATGACTTAAGAGTCTTCATGGAGCGGTCATGTTGTTGTCCTGCCACAATCCAGTTGATATTTGAATTATAGTCCATGGCAATACAAATAGGCTGATCCCTATCGAGGTCAGCATCTTGAAGACAGGATTCGTCTTGCGCCTTATCAAACATATATTCAAGGCTATCAAGGTAGGAATTATCGTAAGCCGTATAATAATGTAATGATTCGCGCATATTGTTGTAGAAGCCGTCCTTTAAGATTCCGACCTTCTTACATAATATTGATGTTTGGAATGTTAAAGGCGTAAGGTCTCGTTTCATCTGCTTGATGTAGTTCTCTCCGAGAACCAAGAGATTTTCTATTGAAGAAAATTCTTTGTAATATACAGCGACAGACCTTAACTCTGCTACGTCCTTGTAAAGCTTCCTAAGTCGAGATTTAAGATAAGCTGGAGGATTATCCCCTTTTACAAGATAACCGCGTATTTTGTCTTTAATACGCCAAATCTCAAATATTATTCCTTGTATAGTAGTAATTAGTTCAGGGGCGCATTCTTTTTCATACCGGAGAAACCAAGAACCTTTCTTTGTTGTTGGCATGTCGGAGATAGCCATCATCGAGTGATGATAAGACCGGTCTCCGAAATGTCCTTTGAAACCTCCGTTAGCGGGGAAAGTTTCATCACGAAGTTTTTCGAAGTTTAAAAATTTCGCTTCGTCTAAGAGTAATGAATCAAGTGTTAAGGAATTGGAAGTTCCCGGACGGTCTTGCGATATCAGATAATAAATAGATCCGTTGTAGAAAGAAAGAACATGTTCCCATTCAGCCGGCTCGATAAAAGGTTTTGCGAAACCTGAAGCTTTAGGAGGTTTCTTACCTATGTAATAGTGCAGGTCTCGTTTATATCCCCATGATTCAAGTGCTGTAAGCGTTCCGGGAAGTGTATTAGTTAGTCCTCGTTTATAGGAAGAAACCACAATCCCTCCGGAGCTTCGAGGCATACGTTGAGCATTGCGCAAAACAAAAGGCGCTGCAAGTCCATGTGTTTTGCCTAACCGCCTGCCTCCCACGATGATGTTTGTTTTAGCACCGGTAAACATCACCTCTTGCTGAGGTGGGTTGAAGTATACTTGTTTTAACTGCCCTTTCTGTCTAGCCATTTGTTGGAGTTATTTCGGGTGCGAACAAATCATCTTCGTTAAAGTCCACTTCTTCATAAGAGATATATTCGCCTTCCGCTTCAGTAAAATATTTCTCTTTCATCTTGCGGATTTTCTCTTGTATATTAGGAATAGGCTTTATTCCGATAACGGTCGGATCGGATGTAGGCTCAAAAGGTTGCGGAATGAGCTCTTCCCAAGGAATTTTGAAAGCATCTTCTTTGTCTAGCTTATTATACTTAGCATATTTATCAGCTGCAGCAACCATATTTTTTTCGTTCCTTTTCTTTTCAGCTAAGTCATAAGCGGCTTGAATCATGGAGTTAAACTTAAACCTATGGAAAGCTTTTGAGGTTTCCGTCATATCTCCAAGAAGTAATTTTAAAACGGCAATATCATCATAAGCCGCTGACTTATTTACTCCGAATTTCATAAGATGATCACGGATTTCAGCATCTTTTTTCCGTGGGTATTCAAGCCAAAGCGTATAAGCAGAACGAAGTCTAATTATACGCTCGACTATCTTATCGGGAAGACCGAGTTCTAATAGCTTTGGTTTGTCATCAAAGAGATGAGTTCGGCAAACCTCAAGTGTGTTGTGTTGTGCCATTATTCGGAGTGTGCTTGGTCGATTATATATTTGGCAATATTTTCAAGTGCAACCGGTGATCCTGTTTTTGCGAGCTGAACTTCTTGTTTTCTTATTTCGAGAATTGTTTCGGCTTTGCCAAGATGGTAAGCCTTAGAGACTTCGGAGGATTTATCGGCTATCACTTCTCGAAGTTCATCTTCATCTATTCCTACGAGTACCGCCATCTCCGGAATAGGCATAAGATAAGAAGCTAATTCTTTAATTCTTTCAATCATAGTTTGATTCCGACTTCAATCATATTATAAATTTCATCTAAAAATTGATGGTAACATTCCGGATCTGTCGTAATAATTGTTGATTCACGTCTATTTCCTCTAGTCTGATTCTGACTAGTGCAGATTGACACCAACGGATCGCCACCAAAGAGAATAACTTTACCATGGTTAGAAGTAAGTATTACTTCATCAAATACATTCTTAGCAAAATAAAGCAGTTTATTGACTTTTAATGCTGCTTTATTATCAAGGAGAAGAATTACCTTACCTATTTGCATATTTTGTCTAAAACGCCAAATTTTACGGATAAATTCCTCACTAACGGAGAAAGAAGTAATATAAAGAACTTCACATTTCCCGGACAGCTGCTCAAGTATGATTTGAATACTATCGAATAGCTGAAATTTATCTGTATAAAAAGCCTGTAAAGGATTTTCTCTTACAGGCTTTATACGTTTTACGGCTTCACTATGCACTTAAGCCTAATTCTTTTAATTCGTTAAGGTATTCATCGGATACTCCGGCGTTCGCTCGGATAAGAAGAGATAATCTCTCTTGCATTTTTGCGAGCAAAGCATCATATTTTGTTTTATCTTCCAACTCTCTTAACTCCTGTAATTTCGTTTTGTTGTCACTAAGATATTTACGAGCTGCAGATATTTTTTTAGCATCAATCGCCGGAGCTTCCTCACCTTCGGGAAGAATATCTGGAGCTTTATCGGCTTCAGGATTTTCATCAACGGGTGGAATAACATCCGGAGCTTTAGTCTCTTGTTTTGGATGTGCATCATAAGCGTTCCAATTATCCCGGAGCTTCGTGTCTAAATCAACTAATTCTTTCAAATAAGGATAACGATCGCACGGTTTAGCATCTCCCATGAGTTTTAATTGTTCATGTAATTTTCTCATGCGAGGAAATATATTTAGATTTTCTAAATACATGGCTTTGATTTCGTCCGGAAGCAAGTCGTGGTCCTCTCGTTTTCCTTTGGTTTCGGACTTTTCTATCACTTCATTTTTAGGAAGTGTATCGGAAAGAATAGGAAGCACTTTCTTATCTAAATTTTTCAC
>DAIPZW010000200.1:0-3832 GCA_036781965.1 Bacteroidales bacterium | reverse complement strand
CCAAAGTCGAAATAAGAGTAAGATTAGTGGCCAATGTTTGATTGGAGGAAGCTAAAATAAAAGCTCCTGTTTCCCATTTTACTTTCTTACCCGGATCTACGCCAAAAGCACCTGTATTGGATAAAGAATCATTGAGAACAAAAGTCATTCGTTCTGCTAAAGGAGAAAGAAATACGGAATATTTATCATTGGGTTTGTAAGAAAAACCGATAGCTCCGTCTAAATAACCGGGAGCCATGAAGGTTGAAATATATCGAGTACTATCAGGAAGCTCATATCCCTTAGAAAATTGAGTGTTAAAGTTAATCAAGACAGAACCTGACCAATGTTTACTAATATCTCGCCCGCCAATGGATGTAAGATTTATTTTGTCTGTACTTTTCTTCCATTTCCGCGAAGTAGAATACACAACTCCATATTCGATATTAAGACTATTTTCCCAATACCAATATTTTTTTCTGTAATTAGCTGTTGCATTAAGAACTGCATTTATAGAAACTGTATTTTCTCCCCCTGCAGCCCAATTAGTAAGGGATGTTTGTCCCAGATTAAAACTAGTTAATCCTTTAAACTTCCATCCATCCAAAGAATCAACAGGTGGTTCATAAGTAGCTAACTGATCTACGATTTTTTTTTCTTGTGCATTTACTTCTATAATTATGAAAGGCAAACAAAGAAGTAGAAACAATTTCATTTTCATTTTAGTGCTTCAAAATATTAAATTATACATTAAAACGGAAGTGCATAATATCCCCGTCTTTTGTAACATAATCTTTTCCTTCAATGTTCATTTTTCCGGCTTCTTTACATGCTGCCTCAGAACCAAGCTCAACAAAATCATTGTATTTAATTACTTCGGCACGAATAAATCCTTTTTCAAAATCCGTATGGATTACTCCTGCGCATTGAGGGGCTTTACTCCCTTTTATATACGTCCAAGCGCGAACTTCTTGCACTCCGGCTGTGAAATAAGTCTCTAAGTTCAGTAAACTGTATGCTGACTTTATCAAACGACCTACTCCTGACTCTACCAATCCTATTTCTTCTAAAAATAATTGACGTTCTTCGTAAGTTTCAAACTCAGCAATTTCCGATTCTATCTTAGCCGCTACAATTAATAACTCTGCATTTTCGTCTTTAATTGCTTCGCGCACCATTTCTACGTATTTATTTCCCGAAACTGCTGAAGCTTCATCTACATTACAAACATATAAAACAGGCTTATTCGTCAGTAAATAAAACTCACGAGCCACTTTTTCATCTTCTTTATTGTCTAAGACTACGGTTCTTGCCGATTTTCCTTGCTCTAAAGCTTCTTTATATTTAAGAAGAACGTCATAAGCTAATTTTGCTTGCTTGTCTCCTCCGGTCTGAGCTTGCTTTTGTACTTTTGAAATTCGGTTCTCTATGGTTTCAAGGTCTTTTAATTGAAGTTCATAGTCAATAATTTCTTTATCTCTAACAGGATTTACAGAACCATCGACATGAGTCACATTTTCATCGTCAAAACAACGCAATACATGCAGAATAGCATCCGTTTCGCGGATATTAGCTAAAAATTTATTACCTAAACCTTCTCCTTTGCTCGCACCTTTTACTAAACCTGCTATATCAACAATCTCAACCGTTGTGGGAACTATCCTCTTTGGATTGACCAATTCGGAAAGCTTATTGAGACGCTCATCAGGAACCGTAATAACTCCTACATTAGGTTCTATTGTACAGAAAGGAAAGTTAGCTGCTTGTGCCCTTGCATTGGAAAGACAGTTGAAAAGAGTAGATTTTCCCACATTAGGTAAACCTACAATACCACATTGTAAAGCCATAAAAATATAAAATTTGAGCGGCAAAGGTACGAATATTTTGCTTAATAAAACAAATACCCTATCTTTGCACTCCCATTCTAAACAAAGTAAGTACGATCATGTAATTAAAACTAACAGGAACAAATTCTTTATTTTTTCGAGAGATTGTTATTCCGTTCTCAAACGGGATGTTTAGTTTTTTATTCAACCAAGTATTTACTTTATCATGTCTATTATTATAAAAGAATTGGCTTATAGTCATTCCAACCGCGAAATTTTATTTGAATCCTTAAGTTTTTCCTTAAATGAAGGGAAGAAAGCTGCTTTGATTGGGAATAACGGTTCAGGCAAATCGACTTTATTACAAATCTTAGCCGGCAAACTTGAACCTACTAGGGGGAAAATCCTATTGGAAGATAGTGTTTATTATGTTCCTCAGCATTTCGGGCAATATAATGAGGTGAATATTGCGCAAGCCTTAGGAATTGACAAAAAGGTTTTGGCTCTGCAAGAAATTCTTAAGGGAGATTCTTCGCTTGAACATTATACTGTGTTGGATGACGATTGGATTATTGAAGATAGAGCATTTGCTGCACTTGATGAATGGGATTTACATCCGGAAGACTTATTTTATCCCATGAATTTATTAAGTGGAGGAGAGAAGACACGAGTATTTCTTGCCGGTATCAGTATTCATTCCCCACACATTATATTAATGGATGAACCAACCAATCATTTGGATAAAAGAAGCCGGAATCAACTTTATCAATTCATAGAAAATACATCTTCGACCTTGCTTGTAGTGAGCCATGATCGTACTTTATTGAATCTTTTTGATGTTACACTTGAATTAACTCCCGGAGGAATAATAAATTACGGAGGAAATTATGAGTTTTACCGTCAAGAAAAAGAAAAAACGGAGCATGCCTTGCAAGCTTCTTTAGATGAAAAAGAAAAACAATTGAAGCAAGCCAAGAATATTGCCCATAAAACCATAGAAAGACAACAGAAACATAGCGCTAGAGGGGAAAAACAAAATCAGAAAAAGGGATTAGCTCGGATTGCATTGGGTAACTTGAAAAGTCAAGCCGAGAAGCATACTTCTAAATTAAGCGATATTCATTCAGGAAAGATAGAAAACCTATTGCAAGATTTATCAACTATTCGACAAAAGTTATCAAACAGTCAAAAATTAAAATTAAATATTGAAAATACCTCATTGCATAAAGGGAAAACCCTTGTTGAGGCTGAAAATATTAATTTTGGGTATGAAAATAATCAATTGTTATGGAAATCTCCTCTTTCTTTTACTGTACAAAGTGGAGATCGAATTGTTATTTCGGGAGATAATGGTTCAGGAAAGACAACATTAGTCAAAATGATATTAGGGAAACTTCTCCCTAAAGAAGGAACTATCAAGCGGGCTGATTTTATTTCTCTTTACATTGACCAAGAATATTCTTTGCTGAGTAATAAATTCTCTATTTACGAACAAACTGAATCATTCAATACTTGTATATTGCCGGAATCGGAAGTAAAAATCAGGTTGAACCGTTTTTTATTTTCAAGAGATACTTGGGATAAATCGGTTGCCGGACTAAGTGGTGGTGAGAAAATACGTTTATTGCTTTGTTGCCTTCAAATACAAAATAATATTCCTGATGTTTTTATTTTAGACGAACCTAGTAATAATTTAGATATACATAGTTTAGAAATATTGACTCGAACGCTTCAAGACTATAAAGGAACAATCTTGCTTATCTCTCATGATGAATATTTTGTCGAAGAAATAGGAATAGACAGAGGAATAAACTTAGAGTGAAATGTCAAAAAAGAGACGGTCTCTATTGAAACCGTCTTTTCCATATCTTTCAATAAAATTTTATTTCATTAAATGACAATAAATTCAAGCTTTTCTGTCATTTTATCCTTAATTATTAGCTGTTTTTTGGGCTAAGATCTGGTCGTAACGCTTCATTTCTTCTTGTTTTTGAGAGAAATAAAGTCCCTTATTTTTTTAAAATAAA
>DAIPZW010000199.1:0-3834 GCA_036781965.1 Bacteroidales bacterium | reverse complement strand
TTGTTTTTCTGAAAATAAAGAACATTTTTCTGAAAATAAAGGGAATAAATTTAAAAATAAAGCTTATTTTTAAATGTTTAATATTTAGCGTTTTATGTTTAAGGTTTGTTGTTAACAAGGAGGCATGCCCCCTTGTTAAATAAAAAAGAATTTTCAGCTTGTCATTACGGACTTGATCCGTAATCTTAGAGACTCCGTGCCAAGCATAGAATGACAAGAACAAAGATTCTCAATAGATGAAAACAATAAACCATAAATAAAAAAATGCACCGATGACTGATAACTGATAACTGTTTACTGATTTTTTCTTATCTTTGCACCTTAAAAAAGAATCTATTATATGTTTGAGAATCTTAGTGAAAGACTGGAACGGTCGTTTAAGTTACTGAAAGGACAAGGAAAAATCACTGAAATCAATGTTGCAGAGACGTTGAAAGATGTTCGTAAAGCGCTGTTAGATGCCGACGTAAACTATAAAGTAGCCAAAAACTTTACAGATACGGTCAAAGAAAAGGCATTAGGACAAGATGTTTTGACTGCTGTTAAGCCTAATGAATTAATGGTTAAAATCGTTCATGACGAATTGGCTGAATTAATGGGTGGAGATACGGTAGAGATTGATTTGTCCAATAAGCCTACTATTATATTAATGTCAGGTTTGCAAGGATCGGGTAAAACCACCTTTTCCGGCAAGTTGGCAAATATGCTTAAAGAGAAGAAAAGCAAAAAGCCTCTATTAGTAGCTGATGACATCTATCGTCCTGCTGCGATTGACCAGTTAAAAGTTCTAGGAGAACAAATCGGAGTTCCTGTATATTCTGAACCTGAAAATAAAAATCCGGTCGAAATTGCCCAAAATGCAATTAAACAAGCCAAACAAAACGGAAACGATGTCGTTATTATCGATACCGCCGGACGTTTAGCTATTGATGAGGATATGATGAACGAAATAGCGGCTATCAAAAAGGCAATCCAACCTGACGAAGTTCTTTTTGTTGTCGATGCTATGACGGGTCAAGATGCAGTAAATACAGCAAAAGAATTTAATGACCGTCTTGATTTTACGGGTGTCGTACTTACTAAATTAGATGGGGATACTCGAGGTGGAGCTGCCCTTTCTATTCGTACGGTAGTTAATAAACCAATCAAGTTTGTCGGTACGGGCGAAAAAATGGGAGCGATTGATCCTTTCCATCCTAAACGTATGGCTGACCGTATTCTAGGTATGGGTGATATTGTTTCTTTAGTTGAAAAAGCACAGGAACAATACGATCAAGAAGAAGCCAAACGCCTGCAAAAGAAAATCGCTAAAGATCAATTCGACTTTAATGACTTCCTTTCTCAAATTCATCAAATCAAGAAAATGGGAAATCTGAAAGATCTTGCGGCTATGATTCCGGGAGTAGGAAAGGCAATTAAAGATGTAGATATAGATGACGATGCTTTCAAAAGCATTGAAGCAATTATATATTCAATGACTCCGGAAGAAAGAACGAATCCGGGTATTTTAAACGGAACTCGTCGCGCCCGTATAGCTAGAGGAAGTGGAACCACTGCGGCAGACGTGAATAAACTATTGAAACAGTTTGACGAAACTCGTAAAATGATGAAAATGGTTGCCTCTAAAGGAGGAATGGCAGCGAAAATGTTGAAAAAGAAACGCCGATAAACAAAGATAGATTATGGAATTGATAGACGGAAAAACAATTGCAAGCCAAGTTAAGAAAGAGATTGCGGAAGAAGTAAAAATGCTTATTGCCAATGGCGGTAAGCGTCCTCATCTTGCGGCAATCTTAGTCGGTCATGACGGAGGAAGTGAAACTTATGTAGCGAATAAAGTAAAGTCTTGTGAGGAAGTAGGTTTCAAATCCTCTTTATTACAATTTGAAGGCGATATTACCGAAGATGATTTGTTGGCTAAAATTCGTGAGCTCAATACAGATCCTGATATTGATGGTTTTATCGTTCAATTGCCTTTGCCGAAACATATTTCAGAACAGAAAGTAATCGAAACCATTGATTATAGAAAAGACGTTGATGGTTTTCATCCTGAAAATGTAGGTAGAATGACCATTGGTCTTCCTTGTTTCCTTCCGGCTACTCCTGCGGGAATACTAGAATTATTGAAAAGATATAATATTGAAACCTCAGGAAAACATTGTGTAATCTTAGGTCGAAGCAATATCGTGGGTAAACCGATGGCTTCATTAATGATGCAAAAGGCTTATCCCGGAGATTGTACAGTAACAGTATGTCATAGTCGTACAAAAAATATTGAGAAATATACTTTAGAAGCAGATATAATCATTGCAGCTCTAGGTTCTCCCGGTTTCTTAAAAGGAAATATGGTAAAAGACGGTTGTGTCGTTATTGATGTTGGTACTACTCGTGTGCCTTGTGCAGAAGCTAAATCGGGATTCTGTTTGAAAGGCGATGTTGAGTTTGATGAAGTAGCTTCAAAATGTTCATATATAACCCCTGTTCCGGGAGGTGTTGGTCCTATGACCATCATTTCTTTGATGAAAAATACTTTATTGGCAGGTCAAAAAGCGATCTATTGATAATAATTAATCATATCTTTAAGAAAAGGATAATAGGCTTGCTTTGTTGCCTGTTTCCTTTTATAGCTTCCTCTCAAGAAGTAACGTTGCTCTTTGCGGGTGATGCCATGCTGCATCAATCCCAAATAAACGGAGTATATAAAGATGGGAAATATGATTTCTCTGATTACTTTGCATATATAAAGGACGAAGTCGAAGCGGCAGATTTATCGATTGTTAATTTGGAAACTCCTTTAGCGGGTAAACCTTATCAAGGATACCCCCGCTTTAGCGGGCCTAATGAGTATGCTTTGTCCTTAAAAGAGGCAGGTTTTGACGTTCTTCTATTGGCAAATAATCATATTCTGGATCAAGGAAATAAAGGATTGATTAGAACATTGACTACGCTTGACTCTATAGATGTATATCATACGGGAGTATTTCGAGATAAGAAAGAAAGAGAAAATGTTTATCCTCTTTTTGTTGAAGAAAAAGGGATTCGCTTTGCTCTCCTTAATTATACTTATGGGACGAATGGTTTTGTCCCTCAATCTCCTGTTTGTGTAAATTATATTGATACGGCAATTATCCGAAAAGATATAGAAAAAGCTAAATTAGGAAATGCAGATATCATTATTGCCAATATGCACTGGGGAGAAGAATATAAATTAATTCAGAATAAAACACAGGAAAACTTAGCTCAATTCCTTGTAAATGAAGGAGTCGATTTAATAATCGGAGCTCATCCGCATGTAATTCAGCCCTCAAAAGCTATTTTAGACTCGGAAGGCAACATAGATTATATTATTGTCTATTCATTAGGAAATCTAATATCCGGAATGCTAGCAGAAAATACAGATGGTGGGCAATTAATAAAGATAACATTAGAAAAAGACCCTGACGGCAAAGTGAATATTAAGTCTGCCGGACATATGTTAGTCTATCGCCATAAAGAATCTAGGAATGGAAAACTCTTTTACCAAGTTATTCCTGTCAGTAGGGCAGAAGATGTTCTTTATCCTATAGTTGAAGAAGATCAAATCCCTCTGTCTGAAGATGCTTTGAAGAAGATGTCTGTATTTACAAAAAATGCTAGAGCAATCTTTAATCAATATAATGAAGGTATTCCAGAATATCGATTTCAGAAAAAAGAAAAACAAGTCGAAGAAGAAGCGAAAAATACTTCTCTCTTTTTTGGTAATTAAAAACAAATTTGTACCTTTGCCGAGCAATTAGAAAATGGTGGTTGTAGCTCAGTTGGTTAGAGCATCAGATTGTGGTTCTGAGGGTCGCG
>DAIPZW010000198.1:0-3858 GCA_036781965.1 Bacteroidales bacterium | reverse complement strand
ATCCATTCACGGATATAGTGTTCTGTTATAATCAGGCTGTCTTGTTCACTGTTTTTGTTAGATAAGATAGCATCTAAATTTGCTCTAGTTAGTTTCTTATCATTCACTTTAACAACAGTATCTTCTCCTATAGAATCTTTCTGCCCTTTACAAGCAAACAAAAGACAAAATAGGAGAAGAGCTGCCGATATTTTCATTTAAAGAGATGGATATTAATTGATTGTGCTCAACACTTCTTGATAGATAACCACCGGATATTTTCTATTTAACTCTTGAATCCAGTTTTTCTCTAAATAATCTTGGTAGTCGGTAATTATTAAACCTCGAACATCAGTATAAACTTCCGGATGATCTAACATTTTTCCTACTAAGAAGAAAGTTTCATAATTTTCAGGTAGTGTTGCTTTTCCTGTATTGAAAGCCATTTCATCTATATATTGATTATTACCTTTCACAAACACCCCTTTTTCCAATCTTACGTATGAAACATCCCCTACTCTATAGTTATCTAATATATATTGAGCAGCTTGTTCCGTGTCCATACCTTTGATTTCTTTTTGAATTTTGCTTTGTGTTTTTTTATCTTTCACCAAAACAACATATCCTTTATAATGAGGCTCATCCCAGGTATATTTGTTTTTATTCTTTTCAAAGAATGCAGTCAAACCTTCTATATCCGTAGAAGAACGTTCCCAAACTTCTTGGTTACTTACTTCAAACAATAAAATACCATCTCTATATTCTTGAACTAAATTTTTGAATTCAGGATGTTTAGCTTCCAAAGCTTTATCTTCTTCTTTAATTAATGAAGCATATTCAAATTCTTTTATACAGTCTGAGATATTTTCTGTTGAAAGACGGTAATAAGAACGTGGACTCTTAGTCATAAACTGAATAAAGTCTGCTATCGAATAAGAAGTTCCATTGATGGAAAACAATTCGGCATTGTCATTTTGAAATTTGCTTATATATAAGGAGTCGCTAGGATAAACAGTTATGGCTTCTTGATAAAGACGGTCAAAGTTATTCTTATTCAAAGAGAAGTTATTTTCTTTTTTCAAACGATCTATCGTTGGTTTGAATATAACTGTCTTCAATCCTGTTTTTTCCATTTTATTTCTCAAATTGTCTTTCATATCATCAAAAAGAATGTCTCTTTTTCCTGTCAATTTAATGATATGATAGCCAAATTGAGATTCGATAGGTTCACTTATATCTCCTATATTTTCCAAAGCAAAAGCAGCATCTTCAAATTCAGGAACCATACGTCCCAATCCGAAAAAGCCTAAATCTCCACCTCTTGCTCCGGTTCCGTCAGCAGAATGCTTTTGTGCCAATTCTGCAAAGTCAGCTCCATTCTTAAGTTCGTTATAAATACTATCAATCTGCATTTTTAGATCCGCCTTCATTAGTTCATCTGCACCTTGAGGGGGCATTAATAAAATATGAGAAGCTCTAATTTCTCCTTTATTAGGTTTTTTAGCAACCACATACATCAAATGATAGCCATAACTACTACGGATTGGTTTTGAAATCTTTCCTGCCGGAACATCTATCAATCCCATACTTAATTCAGTAATATATTGCATAGGAGAAATCCAACCTATATAACCCGGTTTCTCAGCTTGTAAAACTTTCTCATTGGTGGTATATTCCTTAATCAAATCTTCAAATTTAGCGCCTTTTTTGAATTTCTTTTCAGCTTCAACTATTTTATTGTAAGCTTCTAAAGTATCGGATGGAAATAAATAATTAGGATTGTCCCAAGTAGGTTCAAAAGGAATAATCAATTGATAGATTTCATACAACTCCGTTTGTGAGTTATATTCCTTTTGCATCAAAGCATAATCAATTTCTTCGTCAAAAACAAGATAAGGTCTTGCTAATAGATCACGATATTCTTTAAACTCTCTACGGAAAGAAGCAGTAGTATCTAAACCTTGAGTTTCCGCTTCCGTAACTTTCAACTTGAAGTTCTTAAATAACTCCACATATTCATCCACCGAAAGCTTTTCTAAAGACGTTTCGTTGTTATTTTTATTATAAATATACTCAAACTCCGACTTTTTAACGCCTTTTCCGTTAACAGTCATCACTAAGGGGTCATTAGTTTGCGCCAACAAACCAAATGAAGTAAAAATTAATACAGATAAGAACAAACACTTTTTCATGTTATTTATTGATTTATTATTCATATTGGGTTAACTATATTTTCTTTTAAATTTTTAATAGTAAAACACGCTTAAAGTAACGAATAAAAACTATCTTTATTGCATTTAACCTCTATTAGAACTATAATTGGGTGCTTCTTGTGTTATAGCAACATCATGAGGATGACTTTCAGCTACACCGGCATTCGTGATTCTTGTAAATTTAGCTTGATGTAAAGCTTCCATATCCGCAGCTCCGCAATATCCCATACCTGCACGTAGTCCGCCAACCATTTGATAAATAACTTCATAAAGAGAACCCTTAAAAGGAACTCGGGCTGCAATACCTTCAGGAACTAGTTTTTTAATATCATCTTCCGCATCTTGGAAATAACGGTCTTTAGATCCTTTTTGCATAGCTTCCAAAGAACCCATTCCTCTGTAAGATTTAAATTTACGACCATTATAGATGATGGTTTCTCCGGGCGATTCTTCCACTCCGGCTAATAAAGATCCCATCATAACGGTAGAACCTCCGGCAGCCAATGCTTTAACAATATCTCCTGAATAACGTAGTCCGCCATCTGCTATGACAGGCACGCCTGTTCCCTTAAGTTCTTTTGCAACATTATAGATAGCTGATAATTGTGGCACTCCTACTCCGGCAATCACACGAGTCGTACAAATAGAACCCGGTCCTATCCCTACTTTCACGCCGTCTGCTCCTGCATCTACCAGCATTCTTGCTGCTTCTGCCGTAGCAATATTTCCAACTACTATATCAATGGTAGTAAAACGTTTCTTTGCTTCTTTTAAAAGGTCGATTACTCCTTGCGAATGTCCATGAGCCGTATCAATAACAACAGCATCTACTCCGGCATCTACTAAAGCTTGAATACGTTCAAAGGTGTCGGCAGTAACTCCTACTCCGGCTGCAACGCGCAAACGTCCGGATTTATCTTTACTCGCCAAAGGTTTATTTTTTGCTTTGGTAATATCTTTATAAGTAATCAGACCGATTAGTTTATTATCTGCATCGACCACCGGAAGTTTCTCGATTTTATGTCTTTGAAGTATTTCCGCAGCAGCTTCCAAGTCGGTTGCTTGATTGGTAGTAATCAAATTATCTTTTGTCATCACTTGATCAATCAAAAGATTCATATCTCGCTCAAAACGCAGGTCACGATTGGTCACGATTCCCACTAAACGGTTTTCTTTATCCACGACAGGGACGCCTCCAATCTTATATTCTTGCATGATAGTCAAAGCATCTTTAACGGTTTTCCCTCTTTCAATGCTCACAGGGTTAGAAATCATACCGTTTTCTGCTCTTTTCACAGAGCGAACCTGTTTGGCTTGCTCTTCGATAGACATATTTTTATGAATAACGCCTATTCCTCCTTCGCGAGCAATTGCAATTGCCAAATTAGCCTCCGTAACGGTATCCATAGCAGCAGATACCATCGGAACATTTAAAGAAATATTGCGCGAAAACTTAGTCGATAAATCGACATTACGAGGCAAAACATTAGAATAAGCTGGAATCAGCAGGACATCGTCAAAAGTCAGACCGTCCATAACTACTTTATCGGCAATAAAAGACATATTGGTTAGTTTTATTTTTCATTGCGTGCAAATGTACGCATTTTTTCTGAGAAGAATAAAAAAATATACATATAAAAAAAGGACGGATTAAGATTTATTTTTA
>DAIPZW010000197.1:0-3869 GCA_036781965.1 Bacteroidales bacterium | reverse complement strand
AAAATGCAGAGCGAGAAGAATACTTATCTTCCCGTGAAGAAATAAGATCAAACCGTCCGGGTGCAAATCCAAACGCTCCGGGTATTGTTCCTCCCTCAGAAGTAGGTGCATTTTACTTTTATAGTACTCAAGCTGTTTCGGTTGGCAAAAGCACTTTCCAACAAAAATGGGGAAGACGTAAGTTAGAAGATGATTGGCGAAGAAGAAATAAAATAAGTCACATGTCAGATTCTTCATTTGAAGAGTTAGCTGACGAAGAAGAACCAATACCTGCGGAAGGAGAAGATTTATTAGCGGAGGAAACTTCGGAGAAAGCAATGCCGGAAATAGAGCTTTCTTCCGATCCAAAGGATCCTCAATTCTATTTGCAGCAAATACCGGTTACGGAAGAGGATAAACAAGCGGCTCATACTATTATAGAAGATGGGTTGTATAACATGGCGGTTATTTATAAGGATAAGCTGGAAGATTTAGACTTGTCATTGGAAACTTTCGAGGATTTATTCAGAAAATATCCTAACACCGAATTTAGACAAGAAGCTTATTATAATATGTATATGATTTATTTCCGTAAGGGAGATAAACCTAATTATGAACATTATAAAGCTTTGATTCGGTCTTCTTTCCCTGAAAGTTCTTATGCTATCGCTATGGCAGATCCTGACTATGAATATAATCTTCGTATGATGTCTGTTATACAGGATTCTCTTTATTCGGCTACTTACGAAGCTTATATGAAAGGAGATATAAGTGCTATCCGAAGAAATTATGATACTACTTATAAAAAGTACAATCAAAGTAAGTTGATGCCTAAGTTTATGTTCTTAGATGCTTTGTCATACGTTCAAACAAACGAGGCGGATTCTTTTAAAACTAAGATGCGAAGCTTGATAGAAACTTATCCGGATGCGGATGTAAGTTTATTGGCTTCGGAAATGATGAAAGGTTTCCAACGCGGATTGACTTTGTCGGGCGACGGAATGTTAGCGCGTGGCGGATTGTTTAATATTCGCTTGGGAGGATATGATGATAGCGAAGAAGATATAGCTTTAAGAATATTTTCGGACGACACTTCCGATTCGCATTTATTCTTATTGCTTTATCCGGAAGGTGCATTGAACGACAACCTATTATTATATATGGTGGCGAACTATAACTTCAGTAATTTCCAAGTTCACGATTTTGATTTGGAGTGGGTATCTGCGGGCGACTTAAAGATACTGCAAGTTAAACCATTCAAGAATCAAAATGAAGTATTGGAATATGTAAATAGGGTTAATAGTTCAGACGGATATGTCCATAATTTAGGTTCGGATGTTATTATATTGCCTATCTCAACCGTCAATTATGATATTTTGATGAGAGGAAAGAGTTTGGAAGAGTATATGGATTTCTTCTCCGAGCATTTTAGAAAAGGAAATGAAGCATTGATTGATCGCTGGAATCTTCAAATGCTGGTAGAACCTGAAGAAGTGGAAGAAATAATTGAAGAGGAAGAAATATCTTCTGATCCTTGGACAGACGAAGAAGAGGAAGAATCAACGATAGAAACAGCTCTGACAGAAGAAGAGGTAACTGTTCCGAAAACTACTCAAACATCTGAGCCGGAAGAAACTCAAGAAATAAAAGTTCATACGGAAGAACCTGTTATTATTCCTGTTGAAGAAGAAGATACGACTATCTATGTTGCCCCTATCGAGGAGGAAATCACAGAAGAAGACCCTTGGGCAGACGTTGAATCTATTGAAAAAGAAGAAGAATACGAAGATGAAGAAGAAATAGAACCTATTCTTGAAGATTTAGACCCAACTAATCCTGCTCATTTGAAGGATTATGTAAAACAACAAGAGAGGTTGGAAAAAGAACTCAAGAAACAACAGGCGAAAGAAGCGAAAGAGCGTGAAAAACAAGAGCGTGAAGAGAAAAAGCGCAAAGAAAAAGAAAAGAAAGATGCTAAGAAACAAAAAGAGCAAGATAGAAAAAACCGTCTAAAACAAAAAGAACAAGAGCGTAAAGATAAACAAAAAGTTCGCGAAGAAGAACGCAAACAGAAAGAGAAAACTCGCAAAGAGAATCAAAAGATAAAAGAACAACAACGTAAGGATCGTGAGAAAGAAAGAGAAAAAGAGCGTAAACGTAAAGAACAAGAACGAAAAGCAAAACAAAAAGGCAAATAAAGATAGACTATGAAAAAAGATAAATTACTTTGGGCAGACGATGAAATTGATTTATTAAAACCACATGTTCTTTTCCTTGAAGAAAAAGGTTTTGAAGTCGTAACCGTATGTAGTGGACAAGATGCAATCGATTGTGTTCGCGAACAAGTCTTTGATATTATCTTTTTAGATGAAAATATGCCGGGCTTAAGTGGCTTGGAAACACTTTCTTTGATTAAAGAAATTAATCCCGACGTTCCGGTTATCATGATAACCAAAAGCGAAGAAGAAAGTATTATGAACCAAGCGATTGGAAGTAAAATAACCGACTATCTAATTAAGCCGGTCAATCCGAATCAGATATTGCTTTCAATAAAGAAAAATCTGCATCAAAATCAAATCATAAGCGAAAAAACCACGACCGACTATCAGCAAGAATTTATGAAGATAGGTATGCAAATCAATGATTCCTATAATGCTGAAGATTGGAAAGAGGTTTATCGCAAATTAGTATATTGGGACTTGGAATTGGAGGAAAATCAGACCGGAATGGCGGATTTGTTATATACTCAAAAGAAAGAAGCCAACAATCAGTTCACTAAATTCATCAAAAAGAACTATGAAGATTGGATTACAAACCCTTCCGAAGAAAATCGTCCCTTGTTGAGTCCTGAAATCTTTAAGACAAAATTATTTCCTTTACTTGAGAAAGGAGAAAAAGTATTTTTCATTTTGATTGATAACTTCCGTTTGGATCAATGGAGGGAAGTAAAAGATATGCTTTCCGAGTATTTTTCTTTCCAAGAAGATTTATATTATTCTATTCTACCTACGGCTACTCAATATGCCCGCAATGCGATCTTTTCGGGTTTAATGCCTATTCAAATAGAAAAAATGTTTCCCGAGCTTTGGATAGATGAAGATTCGGAAGAAGGGAAAAATTTGAACGAAGCTCCGCTTATTCAAACTCAAATAGAAAGATATCGACATAAATATTCTTTTTCTTATCATAAAATCAATGAATCAAGTTATGGAGAACGCTTATTAGCCAATTTCAGTCAGTTTGATAATCATCAATTGAATGTTATTGTTATCAATTTTATTGATATGCTTTCGCATGCTCGTACCGATTCTAAAATGGTAAGGGAATTAGCTTCCTCCGAAGCCGCTTATCGTTCGTTGACTCGCTCTTGGTTTCGTCATTCTATTGCACTTGAATTATTTAAAAAGATAGCAGCAACGGGAAGTAAAATCGTTTTAACTACCGACCACGGCACTATTCGTGTAAATCATCCTGTTAAAGTGGTAGGGGATAGAAGTACAAATACCAATCTCCGATATAAATTAGGCAAGAACCTAGATTATAATTATAAAGAAGTATTCGAAGTCAAGAAACCGGAAAATATCGGATTGCCTGCTCCTAATATTTCCACAAAATACATCTTTGCTACCAACGAAGATTTCTTTGCCTATCCAAACAATTACAATTATTATGTATCTTACTTTACAGATACCTTCCAGCATGGTGGAGTTTCCATGGAAGAAATGATTGTTCCGTTAATCACTTTGGAAGCAAAGTAATAGTCTCCTGTCACTAGTCATTGATATTGCTTATTTCTCAAAAATCATTTATTATATTTGAGAATATACCCTTTATATTTTTGTAACTATTCAGCCGCGAATATAAGCATAAAATCTAGATTTACAGATATA